>BNUD01000054.1 GCA_025997095.1 Betaproteobacteria bacterium
CAGCGTCCGATAACTGAACATCTCCCCCTGACTTATGTCTTGCCCACGCATTGATTGCTCCCGGTTCTCGAATGGGTTAATTATAACATATACATAATTGGGGCGGGGTTTTTCAACATCCTGTTAACGCCCCGCGTGCGGGTTTGCAAACCGAACTGGATGCTTTTTTCGACCACGCCTTGAAGCAGGATGAGATTCATCCGCCCACCAAAAGCGCCGTGTGCCAGGCCAGAAAGCTGCTGCGTCCCGAAGCCCTGCGTGACCTGCTTGGCTACAGCGCCAGAAGCTTTGCAGAGCAGAGCGACATCCCGCTCTGGCATGGTCGCCGTGTCGTGGCGCTGGATGGTACGACCTTGCGTGTGCCCGATGTCCCTGAATGCGTAGCCTACTTCGGCGGGATGCGCACCTCTTGCGGCAAGTTTCGCCCTCTGGCGCGTGCCTCAGCCCTTCTGGATGTCGCACGAGGCGCCTTTGTAGATGCCACGATTGGCGGATACGCTCAGGAAGAACGCAGTCTGGCGGAAGCTCATCTGGATAAACTCAATCCTGATGATCTGCTGGTGATGGATCGTGGCTATCCTTCACGCAAGCTGTTTCAGCAGCTGTGTGATCGCAAGATAGCCTTTTGCGCCCGCATCAATTCAAGCTGGTCGCAGGTCAAGCAATTTACAGAAAACCATCAAGAAGATGTTCAAGTCGATTTGGGCACATCCAGACATCCGCTCCCGTTGCGCTTGGTTCGTGTCGATCTACCCAATGGAACGTCTTTCGAACTGGTGACGAATATTCTGGATGCCGTGCATACGCCCAATGACTTTGCCGGTCTTTACCGCAGCCGCTGGCGAATTGAAGAAGCATTCAAGCGCATCAAGGCGCGTTTGCAGGTTGAGAACTGGAGCGGCATCCTGCCGTATGCGGTGGAGCAGGACTTTTATGCCACCTTGACGCGAGCCAACTGCGCTGCGGCGCTGGCTTTGGCAGTGCGCCCCGAAGAAGCGTGTATCCATGCGCCAGAAGCCGATAAAAAGGGATGGCGGTGTCGGCTCAATCGAACCCTGGTCATGAAGAGTCTGCGCCATTACCTGCCCCGTCTGTTACTCGACCTGAACCTGAGTGAGATACTGCACCGCCTCATCGAACGCCTGCGAGCGCCTTCCGCCATCGAGCGAACCCGACCGGGACGAACTGCGCCAAGGAAGAAGGGCGTTCGCATTGCAGGGTATCATCCGGCATATAAGGGGGCTTAACTTAATGGTATTGGTGCTACGCTTGCTTCGAGCGAAGGTTGAGAGATGATCCATTGGCTTTTCTTGCATACACCAAGGGCTTCCCCGCTGTCACTATCAGGGTTTAGGTTTGTGACTCTAAAAATATAAACCAAGCGTACCAACACATCTTCCACTTCAACCAAAAACTCGGCTTGATCATTGCCAAGATACCCTTTTTCAGGCGTGTAAAACCAAGAATCTACATCTTTTTTATGACGATCTGTAGTCAAAACGCCATGACGAGGCGACCTAACTAGCTGTACAAGTGGTTCAATTTCATATGAATCAGAAAACAGCTTATTCTTTTCATTAAAATGATAATAGTATACATCCATCGAAGGCTCAAATCCAGTACCACCATCACGCATCATCGGAATACAAAAACCCATAGCACCAATTTCCTTGGGGTGACTTGTTTTATCCGCTTTGGCGATGATAATAACCGTAGAGGCAGGAGTATCAGCAAGCGAAGCGCCTTCCACCATCCAACTGACCAGCACGAGCAGCATCCACCCTGCGCGCCGCCACTTTGCTGTGCCGAAACCCGCTACCGTTCTACGCATCTCGTTCTCCTGCTGGCATATTAACAATATCGCTTGCCCAATTCGCGGGAAACAGACCATGCCGTACATCACGGTGAAACGATGAATGCGGCCAGTCAACAACCCTCTTTACCAAGCCATGTTTTAACGGGTTGATGTACACATAATTTATATGCGCCGTGTAATCACGCTCATCGCGTATCGTATGTTCCCGGAATCGTCGTTGCCAGATGGCGCGTTCCCGTCTTTTGATGCGTACCGGAGAAAGCGATTCTGTTCGGGATATTTGCCTTGCGAACGTAATTTTGATGATTTTCCATCGCGCCGAATAATTGTCATCTCCTTCAGGCAATGTCCATATGCAGTGCATGTGTTCAGGCAAAACAACCCAGGCATCAATATGAAAAGGCAAGCGCCGTTTTGCCACACCAACGGCTTTTTGCAGCGCATCAATATGCATCGTCAACAACCGGCTATGCCGATTGAGCAGATTGACCGTGAAAAAGCAAGTTCCGCCGGGAACATGGGAGCGTCGATAGTTTGACATGGCGCCAAAGGCATTTTTATGAAGAACGGGAATTGTAGCGGATTTTCCGGGTGGCAGCGGGTTTCGACGCAGCGCAGCGACGGCAAAAGCGCAGCATTATCCACCATCAAACCTGTGTTCGCGCAACCCTGCCAAGCGTCGACAAATGGGCGATGGTGCGCGATGAATCGTTCTGGGAGCGCCGACGTCCCGTCGGCGGTTTTAAGATTTCCCGCGCCAGATCAACCCCGCCGGCGGGGACGCCGGCGCTCCCAGGGGTGGGGTTCCAATCAACGATGAACGCCGGACTTGTTCATTCGGCAATCAAATGTCTGCCAGCGGCGATGGGAACGCCCCCGCTGATTGCACCGCCGCTTCCAGCGTTTGGCAGATGTGTTCAAACGCCGTATCTTCCAGCCATAAACTGTTGGAGATGGTCAGCAGGCGGGCGGCGAAGTTGCGGGCGTGGGGAACGGAGTCTTTCACAGGGATGATTTTGTTCAGGAGGGCGTAATCCGGCAGGGCGTGAAGGAAGAGGCGGGTGACGCCGTGCGGGCTGCTCCAGAGTTGCGCGAGCAGGGCGTCGCGGCTTTTGGCGTCGGGCATCAGGAGCATCAGGAAAGGCCATACGCCTTGTCTGCCATCCGCGTCTGCCAGTACGCGCAGACGGGGGATTTGGCGCAGGCGTTCGCAGCGAAATTGCGCCTGTTCGCGGGTGCGTTTCAGAAAATCCGGCAGGCGCGGCAAGGCGCGCGCGCCAACGTTCTTTCGCCAGCGGCTGACGCGATGCAGGGGAATCTCCGGGGGGAAGTTGTCGCCGATGGCGGCAAGAAAATCTTTGGCGCGCAATGCCCGCTTGCGTGGAATGCCGTAGGCGTAATGAAGTCCGTGCGGGCGATAGCAGGCAGTGTAGGCGATGAGTTCCAGGCAGCGCCTGAGCTCCCGGTGCCAGTTTTGGGGGATGATGCTCTGGCTTGTTTGCCGCAACGCCTGTCTTAAAGCGCTGTCGCGGGCGGTAAGAATTCCGCCTTCATACAGGCTCAATCCCTTGCCTGCGGCAAGGCTGAAAAAGGTCATGTCGCCGTATTCGCCCACCTGCGCGCCCAAGGCTTGCGCGGCGTCTTCAATGACGAGCGCGCCATGCGCCGCAGCCTCTACCGCGACGCGGTGGACATCGGCAACCCGCCCGCCGAGATGGGTGGGGATCACCGCCAATGTACGCTCGCTCATCAGCGGGGCGAGGATTTCGGGGTCGAAGTCAAAATGATCGGGGGCAAGGTCGCACAGGCGCACACGCAACCCGCAATGCGCCACCGCCATTGCGACCAGAGGGCAGGTGTAGGCGGGAATGATGACTTCATCGCGGCGGCGGTTTTGCCGCGCTGCGGAGAGGGTCGATAAGGCGACCATCAGGGCGGCAGTGCCGGAACACTCGATTTGCGGCGCGGGGAGCGCCAGTTGCGCGCTGAGCTGGTCAGCCAGATGCGCGTGATTTATGCCCCATAAATCACGCCAGTACGGGGGCAAGCCCGCTGTCGGGGGAATTTCACGCGGCATCATGTTTTGTCGCAAGTTGCTTTTCAGCCAGCGCCAGACAGACGATGCCGCTCACAATCAGGATCGCGCCCGCCAGTCGCGGCAGGGTGATGGCTTCGCCAAACAGCCAGATCGAAGCGACCATCACGGTGACGACTTCAAAGTGCGAGGCCGCAAAAGCGGGGCCGACCGGGGCGCGTTTCAAGAGCGTCATCCAGGTAAAGAAAGCGCCGATATAACCCGCGATGGCCACGTACACCCAGGGGGTCGTGAAGATGCGGATCAGCCAATCCACGCTGAATTCCGGCGGCGCGGCGCGGATGCCCGTCAGTTTGAAACTGCACTGCCCCAGCGTGTCGAACAGCATCAGGAGCGTAAAGCCGATCAGATAAAAGCGTCGCATCAAAAAGCTCCGACCACGACAACGCCGGCGGCAACCAGCAGAATGCCGGTGAGACGCAAAGGCGTGACGCGTTCCCGAAACAGGAAACGCCCCACGACCATCACGGCGATGATGTTGACGGACCCCAGCAAAATGCCTTCAGACAGCGGCACCAGCGTCAGGAACGCCAGCCACAGCAAAAACTCGAATACGTAGGCGAAAACCCCCACCCACAACCACGGGCGACGGACGAGGTCGAGCCAGTATTGCATCCCATCCCGATTGCCGGGGGCGATGGCCGCCAGTTTGAAAGCGATTTGCCCCAGCGTGTCGCAAAAGACGTTGCCCGCCCACAACGAGAGCACCAGCGAATTCACGCGCTCATCTCCGCTGGGCGCGGGGCGGGCGCCGCGTCGCCTTCGCAGCTTGCCGCGATTTGCAAAAAGTAATCCCTGGTCTGCCGGATTACTTCGCGGCGCTGGCGGTCAATGGTAATCAGATGAAAACTGTCATCCAGACGGACAAACCGGGTCGGCCCGCTGACGGAGCGTTCGACCAGGCGCGCATTGCTGTCAATGTGCGCCACGTCGTCGTGGTTGGAATGCAGAATCAGACACGGTGTTTTGATCTTGCGTAACTGGCGACGAACCCTGCGCGCCAGCAATTGCATTTCAGCCAGCGCCGGATAGGGATTTCCGGCAAGTCCTGCCTTGGCGCTGTCGCCGCTTGACATGCTGGCGACCACCTGGGCGCGGATGCGTTCATCCTTCAAGCCGTAGGGCGGCTGCTCGATAAACGATTTTTTCTGGAAAATGCCCAGACGTTTGCACCAGACCAACAGAAAGAATAATTTTTTGGCATACAGCGGAATACCCCACCCGTCGTAGCGAAACGTCGGCCCGAAAACGCCCACGCCCTTGACGCGACCGGGATGATTCGCCGCCAGTTTCAGGGCGAGCAACGCGCCCATTGACAATCCGGCGACAAACAGATGGTCGACATGTTTTTCCAGCCGCGTCGCCGCCTGTTCGACGCTGGCATACCAGTCGCGCCAGTTCGTCCGGCGCAAATCCGCTTCGTCGCCGCAATGCCCGGCAAGCTGCATCCCAAGCACGGTAAAACCCGCGCGGTGCAAGCCCTTGCCGACAATCCGCATTTCATTGGGGGTGCCGGTCAAGCCGTGAATCAGCAAAACGCCATTGCGCCCGCCCGGCAGGAAAAATTCAACATTTCGGATCATGGTCGTTATGTAATATGTGGCGGCGATAAATTCGCGGGCAGCGCGGACACACTGGATAACCGTAAAGCCGGATTCGACCACAAGACCTTCCACAAGCGCAACACATCCGCGAATCCCATGACGGGGCGATAAGAGATCCCCGCCTGATCGCAATAGCGAATCAGATTCCCTTTTGCCAGAACCAGATCGGCATGCTGCGATACGCAGTAGTCGGAAGCGCCGTCGCCCACGTAAAGGACGCCGCGTACAGCCTGACGGTAGCGCGCCAGATGGCGACACTTGCAGTGCCCGCTCCGTTTTTCGCAATCGGGGGCAGCATACGGAAAATCCAGCCGCCAACGCCGTTCGCCCGTTTGCACGAGGCGGTTGGCGAAAACAGGAATCGAACCCAGATCGTGACGTTGCAAAATGGCGCGAATGGCGTAATCCAGACCGTCGCTGACGATGTGCACCACCGCTTTTGCGGCGGCGGCGGTTTCGCAAAACCGCTTGAAATGCGGGTCGATGGCAACCTCGCGCAGACAATCGTCCAGTTCCGACTGACTGGCGTCCAGAAGGGCAATCTGCCGGCTCATGCACTGACGGGAACCGATTTCTCCGGCCTCCCACGCGGCTTCCAGTTCGGCGCACCCCGATTGCCCGAAACGCTGCAACAAAACGTCCGTCACGTCGCGCTCGCTGATCGTGCCGTCGAAGTCACACAAAATCATCAGAGGGTTGTCGCTTTGTTCAAACAAGAAAATAACTCCCGACCGTTTTCAGAATCGCCCGGAAATCGCATAACCCACCATGCCGGGCGACATGACGCGCAGACCTCAATCTGCGGAATTCTGCCCGAAGGGGTGTGAAAAAACTGTTACGCGGTGTATCCCATTGTGGAAAAACCCGATTTCCAAGCTCACCCGTAGAGATTTGAAACGCCCTTTATTGCAAAGAGCATAAGCAAATGCCTCGCCCGGCAATTTATTGATCCGACGCTGCCACAGGCTTCAGGTAGGGCGGCATCTGCGATACCGCCCAGATGGATGACAAACCCCAAACTTCAAACCCCCGCGTCAAAAGCGAGGCGCGTAGCGACGCGGCAATCTCTCTGGTCGCCAAGATTGCCACGTCGCTACGCGCCTCGCAATGACGGTAAGCGTAGTTTCTCGTAGGTTGGGTAAGCGCAGCGCAACCCGACGGTTGTGAACAATCGGCGCGAAGCGCCGCTCACCGCCTTTCCCAACCTACAGGTATACATATGGAATTGTGGGTAAACCTCAGCCCTGAAGGGTGGGGTTTCAACCCGGAGTTGGTTTTACGATGACAAAAAGATCTGTTTTTCTCACGACACCGGGGGCACCGGGCAAACGCCGTTTATAATCTGCAAATCGTTGTTGCGCGCGAAGTCGAGCAGAAAGGCGTAGGCGGTGGGTTCCAGGTCGCGTAGCGCGCCGTCGACATAGACGGCTTTCTCGCCGTTGTAGTCGCCGGGGCTGACGTAGGGGGAGTACTGCATTTTCTTGGTGGCGCGAAAGGCCGACAGAATGCCGGAGAGACGGTCAGACCAGTCGCTGGGGCGGAATTTTTTGCCCTGGTTGGTCAGGCCAAGAATGATAAAGGAACTGAGTTCGGGGTCGCTCATTCGGATTGGCTCATGATGGGTGGAGGGGCGTATTTATAATGTTGCTTTTGAAGCCCGATTCTAACAGAAAGCAGGGATTTCAGGCATATACAAGGCAGGGCTTTTATCTTAGAATCGGAGCTTTTTGCGGGGAACAAGGCGGCGCTTGCCGCCATTTTGTTTCCCGGAAAAATTCCATTTGAATTTCATTTTTTCAATGTGAGGCGATTCCGCAATGTCGCATCTGATGAATACCTACGCTCGCCAGCCCGTGGCTTTTACGCACGGCAAGGGCTGCTACCTGACCGATACCGGGGGCAAGACTTATCTGGATGTCCTCTCCGGCATCGCGGTCAATACCCTGGGGCACGCCCATCCCGCTTTTGTCGCCGCGCTGGCGGAACAGGCGGGGCGTTTGCTGCACGTCTCCAACGTCTATCGCGTGCCTCAGCAAGAAGCGTTGGCGGATGCGCTGGCGGCGCGTTCGGGCTTGTCCGAAGTTTTTTTCTGCAACTCCGGTTGCGAGGCGAACGAAGCCGCCATCAAGCTCGCCCGCCTCTACGGGCACAAAAAAGGCATCGACGCTCCGGCGATGATTGTCATGGAAAACGCCTTCCACGGGCGCACGCTGGCAACCCTTTCCGCCACTGGCAACCGCAAGGTGCAGGCCGGTTTCGAGCCGCTGGTGCCGGGCTTTTTGCGGGTGCCTTACAATGATCTGGAAGCCGTCCGGCAAGTGCTGCAACACCATGCCAATGTCACGGCGGTGATGCTGGAAGTGTTGCAAGGCGAGGGAGGCATTCAAATCGTATCGCCCGAATTTCTGCGCGGCGCGCGTCAATTGTGCGACGAACATGGCTTGTTGCTGATTTGCGACGAGGTGCAATGCGGCATGGGGCGTACCGGCAAATGGTTCGCCTACCAGCACGCGGGCATCCTGCCGGATGTGGTGACGCTGGCGAAAGGTCTGGGTTCCGGCGTACCGGTGGGCGCTTGTCTGGCAGGCGGTCGCGCGGCGGGGGTGTTTGCTCCCGGCAACCACGGTTCCACTTTCGGCGGCAATCCGCTGGCGACGACGGCGGCCTTGAAAACCATCGAACTGATGGAATCCGAAGGCTTGCTCGCCAACGCCGAGCGCATCGGCGCGAAGATTCGCGGCGAACTGGCGGCGGCGTTTTCCGATGTCAAAGGCGTTCTGGATGTGCGTGGACAGGGTTTGATGATCGGCATCGAACTCGACCGTCCCTGCGGCGCGCTGGTCGGGCGGGCGCTGGAAGCCGGTCTGCTCATCAACGTTACCCACGACACCGTGATTCGCCTCTTGCCCGCGCTGATTTTCGGTGAAGCGGAAGTGCGCGAACTCACGGAAAAGCTCGTGCCCCTGGTCAAGCATTTTTTGAAGGAGTGCGTATGACGGCGCGACATTTTCTTCAATTCAAGGATTTTTCCCGCGCGGAACTGGAATACCTGTTCCATCGTGCCCGCGTCATCAAGGATAAATTCAAGCGTTACGAAACGCATCACCCCCTCTTTGACCGCACGCTGGTCATGATTTTCGAGAAGGCGAGCACCCGCACGCGCCTGTCTTTCGAGGCGGGGATGCAGCAACTGGGCGGCTCCGCCATCTACCTGAACACCCGCGATTCGCAACTGGGACGCGGCGAGCCGACGGAAGATTCGGCGGAAGTGATTTCGCGCATGAGCGACCTCGTGATGATTCGCACCTTCGAGCAAAGCATCATCGAGCGTTTCGCCGCCCACTCCCGTGTGCCGGTCATCAACGGCTTGACCAACGAATATCACCCCTGCCAGATTCTTGCCGACATCTTCACCTTCATCGAACATCGCGGCGCGATTGAAGGCAAGACCGTGGCATGGGTGGGCGATTCCAACAACATGTGCAACACCTGGTTGCAGGCTGCGGAAGTGCTGAATTTCAAGGTGCACGTCTCCACCCCGCCGGGCTACGAACTCGACCCCGAACTGGTCAGGGTGGAAGGCAACCCGCATCTGCAAGTCTTCAAAGATCCGATGGAAGCCTGTCGGGACGCGCATCTGGTGACGACCGACGTATGGACATCCATGGGGTTTGAAGCCGAAAACGAAGCGCGCATCAAAGCCTTCGCCGACTGGTGCGTAGACGCCGAAATGATGAAAATCGCCGCCCCCGACGCCGTATTCATGCACTGCCTGCCCGCCCACCGAGGCGAAGAAGTCACCGCAGAGGTCATCGACGGCCCGCAATCCGTCGTCTGGGACGAAGCCGAAAACCGGATGCACGCGCAAAAAGCGTTGATGGAATTCCTGCTTTTGGGTCGCGTCGAAAATTAAAGGCAATCAACGCCCCTCCGACAAGAGGGGCGTTTTCCATACGGGAATTTGAGATTCCTGTTGTCGGGATAGGCGCTACGCTTTCATAATCCACCGATGCCCCTTGCGCGAAATGCACGCCATGCCGACTGAAGCGGATACCTGCCGAACCTATATCACCCCCGCCTTGCAAAGCGCAGGCTGGGAAACCGACCCGCATTCCATCGCGGAACAACGCGCTTTTACCGATGGTCGCATCGTCGTACAGGGCGCGCGCGCCACGCGTCGTCCCGGCAAACGCGCCGATTACATCCTCTGCTACACCCGCGATTTTCCGCTTGCCGTCGTCGAAGCAAAAGCCGAAGACAAGCCCGTCGCCACAGGTCTTCAGCAAGCCAAAGCATACGCCGACATTCTTGGACTCAAATTCGCCTACGCCAGCAACGGCAAAGAAATCATCGAATTCGACGCCCTCACTGGCATTGAACGCCATCTCAGCGCCTTCCCCACGCCAGACGAACTCTGGACACGCCTTTGCGCCGGAGAAAATCTGCCCGTCGATACCCACGCCGCCCGCCTGCTCACGCCCACAAATCACACCACCGACAAAGCGCCGATTTCTCAACCCTGACCCAGGTCGGTGCGAGCTACGTCTCCACGACCGGCCAGCAGCGCCACGATGACATGGTGTGGCGCATTGATATCGGCGGGCGCTGGTTGTGGATTTACACCATCATCGAATTCCAGAGCACGCCCAACCCGTGGTGATCAGGGGCGCGATATTTGAAAGGGAAAAACGCGATATTTGTGGAATGTGGCGGGATGGGGAGGAATGGGGTGGAATGGGTTTTGCAATTTCATTGCGCCACACGCAATAAAAAAGACGCCGTGAAATTACGGTAAGGTTTTGGATAAGAAGTGGTTGAGGATATCCAAAACGGTGCGTTCATCGTCGGGGGAAAGTGTGCCCGTTTCGGGGTCGCTAAACAAGAGGCCGCGTCGGGGCATTTTTTTTGTGCCGTATTCGTGGTAGGTGGCGTAGGGTTCCGCGAAGCCTACGGTGACGCTGGTGGCGGTGGTTTCGACGGTCAGGGAGTCAAGCATTTTTCCGTGGCGGTCAAGGATGGTGAGGTTTCCATCTTCCGGGTAGGTCTTGATGGTGGCGGGAGACCAGCCAGCCCACGGGTTGCCGTCAGGGTCGGTTTCGGTCTCGAAGCGGTTGGATATTCTGGTTTTCAGCGCCGCGCCGATTCCTGCCATCACGGGCGTCAAGTCAGCCATGCGCTGACTGAGCCGAGCGAGCCGATCCAGAACGAACTCGCTTTTAACGGTGATGGTCAGTGACATGTTTTCTCCTCGTGGGCTATACTACGAAGCATAAGGCGGTTGTTTCCAATGGGAATGGTTAGGGGCGCGTTCAGCGAGACTATTATCCGGTTCGAATCCGGCACCGCCTTATTCCTTTAGCCTGATATATCGGATGTCTTTGCTGATATTGTCTGCATCAACCAGTCCCCCCGTCCTGATGAAGTTCGCTAGAGCCTTTCCCCGCTTGTGTTTTGTGCCTGCCAGTCTGGTTTTTTCGGTGTAATTCACTGCCACTGCGACCTTTTCCACCCTGCCTGTCGGGGTGGTTGCGGTCGAGAACACATACAGCAACCGCTTGTCCTTCGTGTCCAGATAGACCTCCGCTCCATTCAGCAGGGATGGCAGGTTTTCCCACGTAGATTGCGGGAGCGTAGCGACTCTTGCCGCCTTGGTCTCCCGGATCGCGTGCAGCAACACGTCGTCGGTCAGCCAGACGCCAGCGGTCAAGAGGGGATGCCCCTGTTTTTCCATCGCGTCGACCACTTCCGGCACAACCACATGTATCAGCACTGATTCGCCTTTGGACTGCATGGTTTTTGCCGTTTCCTGCACAAGGCGGGTGACCGCGTCCGGAAAAATCTGCGACATGGCGGAACGGGTTACCTGAGCAAACGCCGCACCGATGGCGGCAGGGGCTTCGGTCAGCTTTATCCCGGCCGCTTCCGCCAGCGCCGCCTGACGCATCCCCGCCATGCCGACGTTGTAGGCGAATGCCGGGTTCACCCCTTCCGGGACGGTCACGGTGATGCCGGTTCTGGTGTTGGTGAAGGTGATGTTTCGTTCGGGCGGCAGCGTGGTTTTGAAAGGATGAAAGACGGTTTTTCGTTCGCCTTCCTTCCCGCGTTCCCGACCTTCCAGACCCGGTGGCAGGCTGGAAGTCATGAAGCCGCCCCGGGCATATTCAGCCTCTGTGACGGAAACCGCGCGGCATCGGCACCGATAGTCATTGGGCGGGTAGCGTGTTTGCCAGAATTCGTGCTCAATGGGCAACACGAGACCCTCCCACGCGGCATGAGCTTCGCGCACACGGTCATCGCCCTTGGTGATATAGCGAAGATAGGGATGGCTCTCTTTTGCCGCCATCGCCTGTTTCCAATGCCCGACGCTGTAGGCTGCGCGGGTGTTGGTATCGAAGATGAGTTTTAGACGCGAGGCGTTAAAGGTGGTGGAGAGGATTTCTCCGGTTTTGGGGTCGACGACGTCTTTCTTGCCCCACCAGCCTTCTTTTTGCAGGAGCGCCTGCATGTCGCGCATCCAGTCGCGGCGGGAGAGGTCGCCGTTTACCGACTGCTCGATGCCCTCGGACATGGCGCGCAAAATATCCATGTTCGCCATGCGGCTGACCGTGAATTGAATGGCGTGTTCCTCCTGCCACAAATCCTGCCATGAGAAGGTGGACGTGAGGGCGCGCTTGCCTTGCAGGTATGCCATCGCGTCCCTGGGCGCCAGGCGAGCAAGGTAGGCGAATTCCGCTTGCGGGGAGCGGGTGGCGTCGGCGGTTGCCATCTTAAAGTCCCCTGCGCCGTAGCGCGGCGTCGATGTGTTCCCATTCGTCGCGGCATTCGGAATCGCACCAGCGGCGCATGTCGGCGATGGGTTCGCCACAATTCAGGCAATAGCCTGTTGCCTCTGGCGCTTCCGGTTTTTGTTTCGCTGCGCCGAAGCGTTGTTCGCATTCGGCGAGGCGTTCGACGCGCTCCTGCGTCTGGTCAGCAATGTCCGCCATGATTAATCCTGATCCAGCGGCTGGTTTGCCAGACCTGCCAGTCTTGCGATGAAGGCGGCGTGGGTGAGTTTGTCGGCAAGCCCTGTGGCGTCCATTTTTTCAAGCAACGCCGGAAGGCGGGCGATGAATTCCGCTGCGGTTTCGTTGTTCGCGGCGGCTTCGTCCAGCGCGGCTTGCAGAGGCGCAAGCATGGGATCAAGCAAGGGCTGCCAGTCTTCGGTTTCGGCGGCGACCAGCGCGTCGATCCCATCCTGTGCGGCGATGGTGGCGGGCGGTTCGGATTTCAAGGCGACGATGGGCGCGGGGGATGTCGGGGCACGGCGCGCCGCGCCCCTACCGTTCAAACCGACCACAAACTCTTCACCTGCTGGCGCGACCTGCCCAAAAAGTTCCTCATCCTCCGCTGCCATCGGAATCCGCAGTTTTTCGTGCACCCACGCCACGCTGATTTTTGCGCCGCCTGCCGCCAGAATGGGCAGGGTTTCGGCGTAGAGTTTGAAATCTTCAGATTCGCCCAGGTCAAATACAAAGCGCGGGCAGCGGTCGGCGGCGGTGATTCTGCCGTTGAACACCAGAAGCGGAAACACCAGATCGCGGGTCAAGGTGGCGGCGAGTTTTCTGGCATCGGATTTCAGAATGTCGCGGCGCACGGCGTCGTGCAAATCCGCCACGCCGCTGCCCATGCCGGTCGCCTTGGCTTCCGAAGACAACACCTGCCCCAGAATGAGCTTGGAGGCGGAGCGTTCCGACCAGTCGATCATCTTCAGGTGCGGCTCACCGTCGCCTGCGCCCGTCACTTTCTCGATCTCCAGTTCCATCTCTTTGGGCATGATGGCGCGGGCGTCGTGCCCCAGTTGCGTCACCGCCCGCATCAGGCTGGATTTTTCGGCTTCGCTGGCGTTTTGATAGTATTTGCCCAGGATGATGGGCAGCCCGTAGCACTCTAAAAACTCGGCGAAATCGCCCAGTGCGTAATGCTTGTAGATGAAGGGCCAGATCAAGCCCTGCGCCAGACCCATGCGGGCGAGGTAGCCGGTTTTGGGCAGCCCCGGCTGATGCAGAATCCAGCCGCCGGGCGTGAGCGCCGCGCCATCGGCGGAGCCGTCCATCAAGGTTAAGCGCGCGCGGTCTTGCGTCATCTGGAACCACGATTGCGGGCGGGCGTAGAAGCGCGGCAGATACTCGCCGTTTTGCCGCACCCACTCCATCTCGACGCCCGCAAAGCCGTGCCCGGTGGCATCCATCAAGGCTTCCAGCACGTCTTCAAAATTATCCACGACTTCACGCAAGATGCCTTCTACCCATTCCCGGTTCTCCTCTTCGCGCTTGTCAGCATCCCTTGGCGCGACAATCTCCCAGTCGAGACCGGAGATCGCGCCCTTCCTCTTGCCGAATTCACAGGCGATGTGCGCGTCCGTCATCATGTCGTCAAAGAGTTCATGCAACGCCATGATGTTGCCCTGATCGGCGTCGGCGCGAATGCGCGCGGCGCGGTCGGGCGTGAGTTTCGACAAGCTGCTCTCGATGAAGCGGTTTTGCAGCAAGGCAATTTTACTGGTCTGCGGTTCGGCAACGGCAGCGATTACGAGCGGGTTGCCGTTCTGGTCTAAAAGTTGCGCCATGATTAAAACATCCTTCTTGAATAACGGGCGTAGTCGCTGGCGTCGAATGCGTCGGGGGAATCGCCCGCCGCCGATCCTCGCCTTGGAATAGAATAAAAACCCTCGCAGACGCAACGCACAACATCCCGCAATCCGGCACCTGGCTTGAATCCGCCCCGTACGTCACTCTACCCCCTCTACACGTATCCTGGTGCCCGATTCGTGACACCCTCCTGGTCACCGACCGCCCGTCATCATGGGTGTAAAGCTAGGCGTTTTGCAATTTCATTGCGCGTTACGCAATTTGTAACCCATGTCAAATATCTCAAAACCCCTTATCAAATATCGCGCGGCTTTACACCGTGGATGGCGGTGCGGGTGATGCAATACGTCAGCCTGCTGGCCGAACAGTTGATCAAGGAGCACAAGCCGGACGAACTCCCCGAAGGCCGCTTGCCGCCGATTCTGCCCATCGTCCTCTACAACGGGAAAGCCGAACGGATCTCCGCCTCGAGTACTTCGGCTTCCGCCTTGCCCGTTCCCCAGGTCAATAGCAGTGCAAGAGGGAATCGGGAGCCGGAGCGACAGCGTAGCTACGCTAGGGTTTGCCCTCGGAATCAAACCGCTATGACTTGCGAGTGTGATGATCCTGCCTTGGTGGCAAAATCGTCAGGTTATTCTTCCATCGGGTTTGTATAATCGCACCTTATTCATGTTAGCGACATGATCAGGCTTGTAAGGACGATTGCATGACCGAATCCCATAACCTCGAATGGAAAGAAACCTGGCACGACGATTACTTGCGCTGGGTGAGCGGCTTTGCCAATGCCGACGGTGGTGCGCTGGTGATCGGCAAAAACGACAAAGGCCAGACCATCGGCCTTGCTGGCGCAAGAAAATTGCTGGAAGACCTGCCCAACAAAATCCGCGATCTGCTCGGCGTGGTCGTACAGGTCAAGCTGGAACAGGAAGATGGCAAGGATTATCTGGAAATCGTCACGCCTGCCTACCCTAATCCGATCAGTTATCGGGGCCGCTATTACCAGCGCAGCGGCAGCACCTTGCAGGAACTCAAGGGCGCGGCACTGGATCGTTTCCTGTTGCGGCGCTACGGTCGCACCTGGGACGGCTCACCGCTACCGGGCGTGGGTGTGGCCGATCTGTCGCCGGATGCCATTGCCCGCTTCCGGCAACTGGCTGCGAATAGCGGGCGACTCAATACCGGCGCGCTGGCTGAATCCGATGCGCGGCTGTTGGACAAACTCAAGCTCACCGAGGGCAAATACCTCAAACGGGCGGCGGTATTGTTGTTCCACCCCGACCCGCTGGCTTTCGTGACCGGGGCTTTCGTCAAGCTGGGTTTTTTCCGTCCCGGCGGCGATCTGATCTATCACGACGAGATCAACGGCAGCCTGTTTCACCAATCGCAACAGACGCTCGATTTGTTGCTCACCAAGTACCTGAAAGCGGCGGTAGGTTACGAGGGCATCGTGCGCGTCGAGCGTTTCCCGGTGCCCCGCGAGGCTTTGCGCGAGGCGGTGCTCAATGCGCTGGTGCACCGCGATTACATGATCCCCGCGCCGATCCAGATTCGCGTCTACGACGACCAGTTGATCTTGTGGAATCCGGCGGTACTGCCCGAGGGCTGGACGCAAGACACCCTGCTGGTGCCCCACACCTCGCAGCCGTATAACCCGGACATTGCCAACGCCTTCTTTCGTGCCGGTGAAATCGAGGCTTGGGGCCAGGGCATCGAGCGCATCTTCAAAGCCTGCCGCAGGGCCGGGACGCCGCAGCCTCGGATGCGGTTCGACGCGGGCGGGGTCTGGATGGAGTTTCCTTTCGACGAAGCTTATTTGCGTGTAATCCATGGTGCGGTGAAGCCGAGCACCGAAGTCACCCCCGAAGTCACCCCCGAAGTCACCCCCGAAGTCACCCCCGAAGTGGGCAGGTTACTGACCACATTGCAGGGGGAAATGAGCCGGACGGATCTGATGGCGGCTTTAGGGTTGAAAGACGAAAAGCACTTTCGGGAACATTACCAGCAAGCGGCTACTGCACTTGGTTTGATCGAAATGACCCTCCCCGACAAACCCCGCAGCCGCCTGCAAAAATACCGCCTCACTACGGCGGGACGCGCTATTTTGCTGGAAAGCGACTTTCGGCAACGCATGGCGCGTGGCGAAGCGGCGGCCTTCGATACCTGGCGGGCGGCCAGCCCTGACACGCCTGCCGATGCAGGCGACGCGCTGCCCTGACAGGGGGGGCAGGCCGCTCACCGTGCGCAGGCGCACAACATGGGCGTAACAAAATGTTGACACACGGACACAAAATTCAGCAGAATCCGGAAACCATAAATTTTGTCCCGTACCGCGCCAGCATCAGGCGCTCGCCAAACAAAAAACGACATGCCCCCCAACGCCTTGCCAGCCCCGCATTGCCTTCCCGGAAGCGCCCAGACCCACGGCGTATCCGGACGTGCTCATGCGATGACAATGTCCCTGCCGATGGGCGCAGGCGCAGGTTTCAAACCTGCCCGCCCTGAGCCTGGCGAAGGGCGATTTAGCGCAAGCAAGCAAGCAAGCAAGCAAGCAAGCAAGCAAGCAAGCAAGCAAGCAAGCAAGCAAGCAAGCAAGCAAGCAAGCAAGCAAGCAAGCAAGCAAGCAAGCAAGCAAGCAAGCAAGCAAGCAAGCA
>BNUD01000055.1 GCA_025997095.1 Betaproteobacteria bacterium
GTGGTCAAGACAGGGTGCCAGTGGCGGATGTTGCCGAAGGATTTTCCGCCCTGGCAAACCGTGTATGGATGCTTCCGACGCTGGCGGCTGGAGGGACGTTGGGCGCGCGCCATGAACGCCCTGCGTGAAGCCGCGCGGCAGAAGGCGGGAAAACATCGGGAACCTTCGGTTGCCATCATTGACTCACGTTCCATCAATAGCGCCGGAAAAGGGGGCAGCGTGGTTATGGCGCAGGCAAGAAAACCAAGGGGCGAAAGCAGCATATCGCAGTAGATACGATGGGATTTATACTTGCCGTCGTCGTCCATTCAGCCGGTATTCAGGATCGTATCGGCGCTCGCGCCGTACTGATCCGGCTGTTTCGCTGGCTGCCGAATATTCAGAAGGTTTTTGCCGATGGCGGCTACACCGGAAAATTATAGCAAATTAACTTAACATAGCGCATATCCATCATGTTTGAACCAGGCGGAGATGTCGGATAGGGAGATGTTGTTAAAAGCACAGGCAATAGCGTCATCGAGAAGCGCTTTGGCACGTACTTTGAGTTTGCGCAGGATCGCCTTGATTTTTGACCACATCAGTTCGATGGGATTGAGATCGGGACTGTAGGGCGGCAAGAACATGACGGAGGCTCCAGCGGCTTCGATGGCTTCGATCACACCGCTCACCTTGTGGCTTGACAGGTTGTCCATGACCACAATATCGCCGGGCTTGAGTGAGGGTGCCAACCATTGGCTGACATAAGCCCGGAAGAGATCGCCATTAAGCGCGCCTTCGAAGACAAACGGAACCATTGTCCCGTCCATCCGGATCGAAGACAGGATCGTCGTCCGATGGAACCGCGCATCCGGTACGGCTTCAATGACGCGCTTATGCTTGACGGCTCGGCCATAGAGACGGGTCATGCCGGTATTCACGCCACTTTCGTCCAGAAAAACCAGGCGGGTTGCCTCAAAGCGCTTCTGTTTCATCTTCCATTCGCTTCGCCGTTGCACCACGTCTGGACGGTGCTGTTCCGCGGCGTGCACCGTTTTTTTTTCGGCGTAACCCCAGCTTCCGGTTGAGCGTCTTGCAGAGCGCCGGGGCGCTGACCGGTAAGGAATACGCTTCGATGAGTTCCCGTAAGGTGATGTCCGGTTGTTCCTCTATTCGTTCCGCGATCTTTTGCAACATCGCTTCATCCAGGCGCGGCTTGCGCCCCGCGTGCGACAACCTCGCCTCATGGCTTCCCGTCTCCCGGTATAACGCCAGCAGTCGCGTTATGCTGCTCACACTCACGCGCATCTCCCTCGCTATCTTTGCGTGACTGCCTCCTTCTGCTTTCGCCGCCAGTATCCTTTTGCGCAGGTCATTCGATAAGGCCGTAGGCATGTTTTATTCCTCCTTGTCTGTTTCATTATACCTATTTCATTGTAGATTACTCATGTATTTGTTAATTTGCTCTAATCGGCTGGACAGCGGACATGTTTGCCGCAACGCTGGAAATCGTCAAACGAAGCGATGCCGGAAAGTTCGTCGTCTTGCCCAAACGATGGATCGTTGAAAGAACCTTCGCCTGGCTGGCGCTCTGCCGTCGCCTCAATCGTGATTATGAAGTCATCCCCCAGCAGTCCAAGTCCATGATACAACTCGCCATGATCCGCTTGCTCGTCAAGCGACTTGCTGATTTTTAAAACAGCTTCTTAGATGTTTAGTCCCGACATTTGATAGCCCAATGTCTATGACAAACTGGAATGATGACTTATAGGACAAGTTCTACACGACAGCGCCACGACAACCGAGGCGCTACGTCGAGCAATACAACATAATCAAGAGAGCATAAGCGCCTTGGCAGACCGTTACAGCATCAACCCGAAGATGGTTGCCAAATGGGAAAAACGTCAATCCGTCAATGATTTGCCCACTGGACAGAGACGACCGCACTCAAGTGCGCTGTCTATGGATGAAGAAGCCATCATTGTGGCTTTCCGGCACCATAGTCTGCCCCCACGCCCAACCGTCGCGTGATAACATCCCCGCCTTACTTCATGTTGCTCCAAAAGGTCGTTCAAAAAGTTTTTCTATGCTTGCCAAACGCATCATCCCCTGCCTTGACGTGACCGCTGGTCGCGTGGTCAAGGGCACCAATTTTGTCGAACTGCGCGATGCGGGCGACCCGGTGGAGATTGCCCGTCGTTACGACGAGCAGGGCGCGGATGAAGTGACCTTTCTTGACATCACCGCCTCCTCCGACCAGCGCGACATCATCCTGCACGTCATCGAAGCCTGCGCCCGCGAAGTGTTTATTCCGCTCACTGTGGGCGGCGGGGTGCGTAAGGTTGAAGACGTGCGGCGGCTTCTGAACGCGGGGGCGGACAAGGTTTCCATCAACACCGCCGCCGTCCATCATCCCGATCTGGTCGCGGAAGCTTCGGCAAAAGTCGGTTCGCAATGCATCGTCGTCGCCATCGACGCCAAGCGGACTGCCGACGGTTGGCATGTGTTCACCCACGGCGGGCGTAATGATACCGGGCTGGACGCCCTCGTCTGGGCGCGGCAGGTGGAAAGTCTGGGCGCGGGCGAAATCCTGCTCACCAGCATGGACAGGGACGGCACGAAAAACGGTTTCGACCTGGCGCTCACCCGCGTCGTGGCGGACGCCGTGCGGATTCCCGTCATCGCTTCCGGCGGCGTCGGCACGTTACAACATCTGGCGGCAGGCGTGACCGAAGGTCGTGCCGACGCGGTGCTGGCAGCGTCCATTTTTCACTTCGGTGAATACACGGTGCGCGAGGCGAAGGCATACATGGCGGCGCAGGGGATTGAGGTGCGCTTGTGAGCTACGGTCAGCACGGTCTACACACGCTTACCCTCTCCCCTCGTGGGCCGAGAATTACCCACAATTCCATATGGATTGCCCGTAGGTTGGGAAAGCCGCGTAGCGGCGCATCCCGACGGTCGTATCCTTCGGCGCTACGCGCCGCAAAAATAACAACCGTCGGGTTGCGCTTCGCTTACCCAATCTACAAGAAACTACGCTTGCCGTCATTGCGAGGAGCAGGGCGACGTGGCAATCCTGGCGTTGGGAGATTGCCGCGTCGCTCTGCTCCTCGCAATGACGCGGTTGCCCAGCATTCGCGGGGGGAGCGCGTTATTGTGAGCGACGCACGATGAGTCACGACCTGAATCCCGAATTACCCTGGCTTGACGCCCTGAAATGGGATGCTGACGGCTTGATTCCTGCCATCGCGCAGGACGCGGCCAGCGGGCGGGTGTTGATGCTGGCGTGGATGAACCGCGCATCGCTGGCGGAAACCTTGCGGGGCGGGCTGGCCGTCTATTGGTCGCGTTCGCGCAAACGCCTGTGGAAAAAGGGCGAAGAATCCGGTCATTTTCAGAAAGTTCATGCCCTCCGCACCGATTGCGACGGCGACGCGCTATTGCTTGCCGTCACCCAGCAAGGCGGCATGGCCTGCCACACCGGGCGGGAAAGCTGCTTTTTTTACGAACAGGCGGGTGAACGCTGGCTTGCCGCCGACCCCATCCTCAAAGACCCGAAAGAAATTTACGCAAAATGAGTTCCACCGACATTTTCACCCGCCTCTCCGCAACGCTGGCGGCGCGCAAGAGTGCTGACCCGACGACTTCCTACACGGCAAAACTGTTTGCCAAAGGTCCCGACGCCATCCTGAAAAAAATCGGTGAAGAATCCGCCGAACTCATCATGGCGAGCAAGGATGGCAACGCGCCGGACATCATTTACGAAGCATCGGATGTCATCTTCCACGTCCTCACCCTGCTGGCGTTTCACGGGCTGTCCGTTGCAGACGTGCAGAAGGAACTCGAACGCCGCGAAGGGGTTTCTGGCATCGAAGAAAAAAATTCCCGAAATCAATCATGAACCCACAAGACGCTGAAACCATGGGAAGCGCTACCATCTGGCACTGGCGCATCTTGATTCCCATCATTATCTGGAAACTACGCAAATGACCAACTGCATTTTCTGCGACATCGCCAAGGGCGAAATCCCGTCCCAAAAGGCTTACGAAGACGACCTGGTGTATGCCTTTCACGACATCCGCCCACTACGCCCCACGCATATTCTGGTCATCTCCAAAAAACACATCGCCTCGCTCGCGGAGGTCAGCGCGGAGGACGAAGCGATTTTAGGGCGCATCCTGTCAATTTCGCATAAACTGGCGGCTGATCACGGTAGCGCGGAAGGGTTCCGCGCCATCATCAACACTGGCAGAATCGGCGGTCAGGAAGTACCGCACCTGCATCTGCACATCCTGGGCGGTAGTGAACCCGTCGGGGCAATGGTCAGTAAAAATTAAAGGAGAACCTCAATGGGAAGTTTCAGCATCTGGCACTGGCTCGTCGTGCTCATCATCGTCCTGCTCATCTTCGGCACCAAGAAACTGCGTAACATCGGTGAAGATCTGGGCGGCGCGGTCAAAGGATTCAAGGAAGGCATGAAAGCATCCGAAACGCCGCCCAAGCAAATCGACGCCGCCAACAGCAGCGAACAGCCAAGCGGGCAGACCATAGAAGGCGAAGCCACCAAGACGAAAGTCTGATTGGAAATGGTTCAGCATGTGCCAACGTTGTTTCGTGCTGAACAGCCCCCTCTCCCCAACCCTCCCCCACGGGAAGGAGGGGCTATCTGATCCCTGCCCTCTGATTCCTGATCCCTGATAACCTGATCCCTGATGCTCGATATTGGTTTTTCTGAACTGGTCGTAATTGGCGTCGTCGCCCTCGTGGTGATCGGGCCTGAGCGTCTGCCCAAAGTGGCGCGGACGGTCGGGCATTTGCTGGGGCGGGCGCAACGCTACGTCAATCAGGTCAAAAGCGACCTCAATCGGGAACTGGAACTGGATGAATTACGCAAACTCCAGTCTCAGGTCATCAGTTCGGCGCGCGAACTGGAAAGCAGCGTGCAACAGGAAATCGACAGCGCGCGGAGCGCCTTTGAGGATGTCTCCAAAACATTAAGCGATTCCGTGACCGACACTGCCGCCCCCTGCACTGACGAAGAAATTCAGGAAGAGGCGCCGTCCTTCACCCTGCCCGCCGCCCTTCCGTTCGACACCGACGTGTCCTGCCCCATCGACCAAACCAGACCTGTGGCATGAGCGAGCGCAATCCCCCCGAAGCGCAGGAAGACAGCTTCATCTCTCACCTCATCGAACTGCGCGACCGCATGATTCGTGCCGCGCTGGCGATGGTCGTGACCTTCATCCTGCTCGCCGCCGTCTTTGGCCCCAGAGAAATCTACAGCTTTCTGGCGCAACCTCTGCTCGCGGAACTGCCGGAAGGCGGGCGCATGATTAACACCGACATCGTTGGCGGCTTCATGGTGCCCATGAAAATCACCCTGATGGCGGCGTTTTTGATCGCGCTCCCCTATGTGCTTACCCAGATTTGGGGATTCGTCGCGCCGGGGCTGTACCAGCACGAAAAACGGCTGGCGCTGCCCCTGCTCGTCGCCAGCGTCCTGCTGTTTTTTATCGGCATGGCATTCGCCTTCTATCTGGTTTTTCCGGCGGTCTTTCACTTCATGTCCGCCATCACGCCGGAAGGCGTCGCGTGGATGACGGACATCGACAAATACTTTTCCTTTGTCATCACCACCTTCATGGCGTTCGGCATCACCTTTGAAGTCCCCGTCGTGGTCATCCTGCTGGTCAAAGCCGGTATCGTGGATATTGCCAAACTCAAGGAAATCCGCCCCTACGTCATTCTCGCCGCCTTCGTCATCGCCGCCATTTTCACCCCGCCGGATGTCATTTCCCAATTCATGCTTGCCGTCCCCATGTGCCTGCTCTACGAAGCGGGGATTTTCGTCGCCCGCTTCATCAGCAGCCCCGCCAAAACCGAAGACGAGGCGGGCATCATGAGCGACGAAGCAATCAACACCGCGCTGGCAACGGCGGAAGCAGCGCACCGGCAGCAGGAAGCCTGACGCCATGCGCCGCTTCCTGCACCTCCTTGCCGACGCCCTGTTTCAATTCGTCCTCACCGCCTGGGTCGGCATGATCTGGACAATCGGCTATCTGGTCGCGCCGACGCTGTTCTACACCCTGGACGACCGCGTACTCGCCGGAGAAATCGCCGGACACCTGTTCACCGTTTCCGGCTGGACAGGCTTGATGCTCGGCGGCTACCTGCTCATCATCCTTCTTCTGCAACGCGGCATCAAAAGCCTGCGCGCCCTTGCCTTCTGGCTCACCGCGCTCCTCCTGATCCTGACCGCCGTCAGCCTGTTCGGCATCCAGCCCTTCATGCAACACCTGAAAGACGCCGCAGCGCCGCTGGATGTCATGCAGAGCGCCCTGCGCGACCGCTTCATCTCCTGGCACGGCATCTCCAGCGCCCTCTACCTGCTGCAAAGCCTGCTCGCGCTGGGACTGCTGCTCAGAATAAAACTGGATCGCTCGTTTGAGCGTTAATGCCTGAAGCAGAATGAGCAAAAAACCCGCGACAGCAACGCCTGACGACCTGCCCATCACACCAGAGGACATCGACGCAGGGCGCGTCATCCTTCGCAAACGTAACGCAAGCGGACGGCTTCTGCCACGTGAAAATCACCCCTCGCCCCTTGTGGGCTGAGGTTTACCCACATTCCAGATTTTTGACGAAGATTGCCCCTTTAGTTTCTCGTTGGGTAAGCGAAGCGCGTAGGGTGGAGGAGCGCAGCGTTATCCACCACAGGGCGTTTGTGCGCGAACATCGGTCAAACGCTGTGGTAGCGTTGTTCGTGTTGGTCAGTCAGGTGGTGGAAGGCGCTTCGCTTTTGCCGTCGCTTCGCTTCGTCGAACCTCGCTGCCCTCTGCGGATGTCCGCGCTACGCTTGCTCAGGTTTGTTGTAGCTGTACATTTCATCAGACAATTTACCTGTTTTAACAGCGCAAACCAAATCTCCGACGGTTAAAGAGAATTGAGGCGATACAAACAAACGCTTAAAAAACAATAGTAATATCAAAAATATCAAAATAATAAAAAATTTATTGAACAGAATCAAACAGAAAGCTATAAAAATAAAGAAAATTAACTTTACAAAAAATCTTGACGTGTCCCTCTCCGTCGAAAAATATCTATTAAATTCAAACTCCGAAATGTCGACATCAAATTCTTCAGAGAATTTTTCAAGAAATTCTAATGCATCATCACCATCCGCCCACAAATCATCTGCAATCTTCGTTGACAATGATATTTTTTCCGTCGGATTTACCCCAAGAAAATCCGACGTAAAGAATATAACACGGGACTCAATATCCCCGATTGCAGTCGTCATCACTTGTTTCTCCGTTTTGCCAATATCAAGGAAAGTCCCCTATAATGGCAGCATAAATAAACGTTCCGCCAATAACAGATCCGGAAAAAACATTTAACCTGAAAATCATTACATCACTAACGCAGGACAATAGCAAGCGTAGCGCGGACATCGGTCAAACGCTGTGGTGGTTGTGTTGTTCGTGCTGGTAAGTCCAATGGTTGAAGACGCTTCGCTTTTGCCGTCGCTTCGCTTCGTCGAACCTCGCTGCCACCC
Organism: Betaproteobacteria bacterium; assembly: GCA_025997095.1. GTDB lineage: Bacteria > Pseudomonadota > Gammaproteobacteria > Burkholderiales > Rhodocyclaceae > Azovibrio. The sequence goes on from BNUD01000055.1 coordinate 7,535, forward strand.
TACATGATGTCCGCGCTACGCTTGCTCGCAATGACGGCGACGGTACCCCGGGGCACGGCACGCCGTGCCCCTACATGTGATCCACCCATTCCCCCGACATTCCCCGTAGGGGCACGGCGTGCCGTGCCCGAATGCTTGACACGGATAGCCCGCAGGTTGGGAAAGCCGGTGAGCGGCGCATCCCGACGGTTGTACTGGCACTTCGCGCCGATTGTTCACAATCGTCGGGTTCAACTTCGCTTACCCAATCTACAAGAAACCGCAAGGGCGATCTTCGTCTGGGAGTGCCGGCGTCCCCAGACGGACGGCAAACTAATCTCGCATCTACGCAACAACTTGTACCGCTTTGTCAGTGAACGCACTGTGCGTTCTTTGATTCCGCCCCACCAGAAACCGCCCTACCGGGGTCGTCTGCGGCAGCACATGGCGTATTCGATTGTCGGGTTAATAACCGGACAGTCGTGGTATCAAATCTTGATGCATATCATGGCTACCCTGCCGCCCTGAATCGAGAATGCGGTTTTTGCCGCAGGAGTACAGCATGTCCGATTTCTCCCCGCAAACCTGCGCGACGGTCGCTAAGGTGATTCGTTCCCGTCATTCCGTGCGTCGTTTTTTGCCCGCGTCGGTGTCACGCGAAATTGTCCGCGAGTTGCTGGAACTCGCTGCCCGCGCGCCTTCTGGCGGTAATGTGCAGCCGTGGCGGGTGCATGTGCTGGCGGGGGAAGCGCGCAAGGCGCTCTCAGTTGCCATTTTGTCGGAGTATGAACAGGGACGGCAGGAGTGCCGCGATTTTGATTTTTATCCCGATCAATGGCGCGAACCCTGGCTTTCCCGTCGCCGCAAGATGGGGCTGGGGTTGTACGGTTTGTTGAAGATCGCCAAAGGCGACAAGGAACGGATGCGCGCGCAGAGTGGGCGCAACTATCTCTTTTTTGACGCGCCCGTGGGGATGATCCTCACGCTGGACGAGGCTTTGGGGCGCGGCATGTTTCTGGATTGCGGCGTGTTCATCGGCAATCTGCTCACCGCCGCCCGCGCGCACGGGCTGGATACCTGCGTGCAGGATTCGTTCGCCGATTACCCCGCAACCATTCGCCGCCATCTGAAACTGGGCGAAAACGAACGCATCGTGACCGGGATCGCCTTGGGCTACGCCGACCCGAGTGCGCCGGAAAACCAGCTTGTCACGGAGCGCGAGCCGATTGAGCGTTTCGCGGATTTTTATGGGTTTTAACGCTGCGCCCAGGGCAATCGCAAATATCGGTCAAACGCTGTGGTGGCGGAGCGACGGCGTCTCGCCGTCGCACGATGGCGAGGACGCCATCGCTCCCGGAAAGTATGACCGTCGGGATGCGCCGCTGCACGGCTACAAATTTTTACAGGAAACTTTTTCATGACATTTTTTCCGATGGGCGAGCTTGCCGCGCCCGCCTCGCCGTCCGCAAGTTCCTCTGATTTTTCGCTCTGGCGTTTGGGGTTTCGACCTTTTTTTCTGGGTGGGGCGATTTTTGGCGGTCTCGCGGTGGCGCTCTGGGTTGCCGTTCTGCTCTCCGCGTTGCCCTCCGCCTTTGCCGCGTGGCAACCTCTGGGCGGTTGGCTGGGGTGGCATCGGCACGAAATGCCGTTTGGGTTTGCGGCGGCGATTATCGCCGGATTTTTGCTGACGGTGGTGCAAAACTGGACGGGACGCCCCGGTTTGCATGGGCGGCCGCTGATCGTGCTTGCCCTGCTCTGGTGCTCCGCCAGACTGGTCTGGCTTGCGGGTTTGTCATGGGAACTCGCGGCTTTGGCGGAATTCGCCTTTTTGCTCGGACTCGCTTCTGTGACGGGATATGCCCTGTGGAAGGTGAAGCAGAAACACAACTATCTCGCGCCGATGACCATTTTGTTGCTGGGGCTTGCCGATCTTCGGGCATTCGCCGGAATCGTCGCCCGCCGGGATGATTGGCAACTCGATGCCGCATGGGCTGCCATTTGGCTCATCGTCGCGCTGATGACGATGATTGGCGGGCGGGTGATTCCTTTTTTTACGCAGCAGGGATTGGCGCGAAAGCAGGCCGCGACCTCATCGGTGACGCGGCTCTGGCTTGATGTGGCGTTAATGGCGGGGGCGATGGCGATGGCAGTCCTGCACGCCGCTGGTGATGTGAATACGGCGCAAATGCCGTTTGCCGTGTTTTTCGCCTTGCTCGCGGTCGGGCATGTCTGGCGACTTGGGCGCTGGTATGACTCCGGTATCTGGCGTGTGCCGCTCATCTGGTCGCTGCATCTCGCCTGTTTGTGGCTGGTCGCGGGGTTTTCAGGACTGGCGTTGTTTCATGCCGGAATTCTGCCCTCGGCGGGTTTCGCCCTGCACGCGCTGACCATAGGCGGCATGGGCGGTCTCATTCTGGCGATGATGTCCCGCGTCAGCCTCGCGCACACCGGGCATTCTTTGCGCGCGCCAAATGGCATGGTCTGGGCATTCGCGCTCATCAATCTCGGCGCGGCGGCACGGGTGTTTCTGGCAGTCTGGCATTACCCGGCGGGACTGGCGTTAGCTGCGATCTGCTGGTTTCTGGCATTCACGCTGTTCGTCTGGCGCTATGCGCCGCTGCTTGTCCGTCCGCGCGCGGATGGCTTGCCGGGGTAGCTTATTCCCCGAATTGACGCAGTTTTTCCAGATCGGGAATGTGAATGCTGTGTCCCTTGACGCTGAACAGTCCCAGGTCAATCAGTTCGCGCAGCAAGCGTGAAAAATGTTCTTGCGTCATGTTAAGGCGGGACGCGAGGGTACTTTTGTTGATGGACAGCTTGATGACGACTGCGCGCTTCGGCGTGGTGTTGTCGATTTCATCGCCTTCCGCCTCGCGCAGCAGGTAGCCGACGATGCGCTGTTTGCCGGAGTGCAGCGAGTAGTCTTCCACGTCGGCGACGAGCCGATGCAGGCGCATGGAGAGTCCGGCAATCATCTTGCGCGCCAGTCTTGGGTTGCGTTCCAGTTCCTCGAAGACGACCCGCCTGGAAAAATGCAGCAGGTGCGAATCGGCGAGCGCCTGCGCGGAAACGATGTAGGGCTTTTCCGCGAACATCAGCGCCTCGCCGAAGGTCTGGTCGGGCTTGATGAGTTCCACAACCTTTTCCTGCCCCTGCGGAGAAATAACCGCCAGTTTGACACGCCCGGAAAGCAGTAGATGAAAGCCTTTGCAGGGGTCGCCCTTGTTGAACAGGAACGCGCCTTTGTCCACGCGGATTTCCTTCGCGTCGCGCATGATGCACGCGATTTCGTCCGGCGACATGCCGGTGAACAGGGGCAAGGCAGCGAGGCGTTGGGTGAGGTCGGGCATGGCGTGATGGTGATTTAATCGGGCGCGAACCACGCCAGTTGTTCATGCAAACTGACCACGCTGCCAATCACCATCAATGCGGGCGGCTGGATGTTTGCCTGCCGGATGCGTTCGGGCAAATCCGCGAGGCGGGCGAACAGGGTTTGCTGGTCGGGTAGCGTGCCCCGACGCACGAGGGCGGCGGGGGTGTCGGCGGACAAGCCGTGCCGGGTGAGTTGGCGGCAGATTTCGTCCGCGCTGCCAACGCCCATGTAAAACACCAGCGTCTGACCGGGGCGGGCGAGCGCCTGCCAATCCAGATGCACACCGCCGCCCTTGCGGTGTCCGGTGACGAAGACCAGGGCTTGCGCGTGGTCGCGGTGCGTCAGGGGAAAACCGGCGTAAGCGGCGCAGCCAGCGGCGGCGGTAACGCCGGGTACGACTTCAAAGGGGATGCCCGCCACGGCGAGGGTTTCCAGTTCTTCACCGCCGCGCCCGAAGATGAAGGGGTCGCCGCCTTTCAGTCGAATGACGGCAAGCCCCTGCCGCGCCAAATCGACCAGCAAGGCGCTGATTTCCGCCTGCGGCAGGGTGTGACGCGAGCGTTCCTTGCCGACATAGACGCGGCGCGCGTCGGGGCGGACAAGTTCGAGAATGCCGTCACCGATCAGGTGGTCATGCACAATGACATCGGCGGCGGCAAGCAGGCGGGCGGCTTTCAGGGTCAGCAATTCCGGGTCGCCGGGACCAGCGCCGACCAGCCAGACTTTGCCGGATTGCAGGGGAGAGGGTTGTGGAGTCGTCATGGTGAAATATAGTACCTGAAACATGCCTTATGCCCTCTCTCTCCTTGTGGGAGAGGGCTGGAGAGAGGGTAGACCAAGCGTCGACAAATGGGTGGTGCGCGCGATGAACCGCCGAATGGTGGAAGGCGCTTCGCTTTTGCCGTCGCTTCGCTTCGTCGAACCCCGCTGCCACCCTACAGTTCAGCGCGTGCAACCGCCTTCGTCAAAACTGCTCGCACGCCCGCTTCATCCAGTTGTGAACAATCTGCGCGAAGCGCCGCTCATCGGCTTTCCCAACCTGCGGGGCAGTCTATGATGTGTCCGGTTTGTACACCGGAAGAGGGAAAGCGCGTCGCTCATTCTGCCACCAACACCGCCGCAAAGCCGCCGCCGGGGGTGCGGAAATTGGTGGTTTGTCCTTGATAGAGGCGGGCGGCGAAAAGTTGTACGCGGCCTTCAAAAACGTAGGCGCGAATATCCAGTTTCAATATGCGGTCTTCCGCTTCGCCCGCGACCCGCACGCGGCGTGTGGAAGGCGGCGCGAAGCGTTGGGCGACGTAGCCGCCATTGTCCCCTGCGCGAATAAAGTCGAAGACCTTGTGCGTGAGTTTGTCGCCCCGATAGGCGGCGCGACTGCCGAAACCAGCGGCGGGTTTGAAAAACCATTCCTTGCGGGTTTGCCAGAAATGTTCGGCGTTCTCTGGCGTGACTTCGCAGGTGCGCGGGATGCCCGCAAGCAGGGTGTTTTGCAGGTCGGTGGAGATTCCTGCCTGAGCAAGCCAGTCAGGGTCGGAGATGAGACAGAGATTGCGCTTGTCGGCGTACAGCGCGTGCGCGCGCGGATGCGGGGTCAGGACGATTGCGCCCGCGCGATAGGCGGCGTTCACGGCGGCGTGTTCGGGATCTGCGAGAGAAAAATCGGTGAGGCGGTTGTAGACCATGTCCACTGGCTCGCCCGCGTGTCGCAAACGCTCGCCATCCCAAATGAATTCACATGGATCGGCGATGAAGGCATCGACGCCCGCCGCAACAAACAGGCGACGAAAGAGCGCGAATTCCGGCGCGAGGTATTGCCGCTCCGGTTCCGTATCGACAATGGCGAGGCGCTTTCTCCCCTTGCCATATGCTTTCTGGAACATGGCGAGCGCGTCGGCGCGTATATCCGCACCGCCCTGCGCGCGCGCCAGTTCCGCGTTGAGCATGAGGCCGCCAGCATTGGTGTTGATTTCAATCAGGCGCGCGCCCGCCGGCGTCAGGTGAAAATCGTAGCCCATGCAGACCGCCGGATAGCCGGGGTCGTGACGGGCGATTTCTGGCGCATGGATGAGCGCGGCAGCCTGAAAAACCGGCAGGGCGATCACGGCTTCGATGACGGCAATCAGCGCGCGCATTTCGTCGAGTTGTCCGGCTTCCACGAAGACCGGCGCGTCCGCGAATAACAGGGGATGGCTTTGTTGCAGGGCGTCGGCATCCAGCCCGCGCTCGGTCAATGCGGCATTCAAGCCTGCCCTGGGGAGGCGCAGGTCGGGGTTTTGGTTCAAGTGTGCGGCGGTCATGGCAGGACGTGAGGCAGGGTGGCATCGTAGAACGCGCCGATGCCTCTGGGAGCGCCACCGTCCTCGGTGGCGGTTTTCGCATTTTTAACCCTCACCCCGCCTCTACGAGTAGCGCGTGAAACATATTTCATTCGTTCGCCCCTGTCTTGTCGCCCAGAAATTCCAGCGCCGTCCGCAAATCCCGCGCGCGGCGCATGGGCGGCAGGCTGCGCCAGATGCGGTAGCCGTAGGGTTTGTTCAACATGCGCGGGTCGCAAATCATCAACACGCCTTTGTCCGATTCGGTACGAATCAGGCGTCCCGCGCCTTGCTTGACGTTGATGACGGCGCGCGGCAACTGGTATTCCAGAAAGGCGTTGCGTCCGGCTTTTTTCATGGCTTCAATGCGGGCGGAAAGCACCGGGTCGTCGGGCGGGGCGAAGGGGAGTTTGTCGATCACCACCAGTGAGAGCGCCTCGCCACGCACATCCACGCCTTCCCAGAAACTCTGGCTGCCCACCAGAATGCCGTTGCCCGCCTGCCGGAAGCGGTCGAGCAATTCGTTTTTGCCGCATTCGCCTTGCAGGAACAAAGGCGGTCTGTCGGCGACTTCCGCGTAAGTTTTTTCCAGATGCTCTTGCAGCAATTCGTAAATGCGGCGCATGGCTCTAAGGCTGGTGCACAGGAAAAACGCCCCGCCGCCGCAGGCGTCAATGAGCGGAAACGCCGCTTCCGCCACCGCTTCCGTGTAGCCCCATGAATTCGGTTCGGGCAAGCCTTGCGGCGCGTAAAGGAGCGCCTGACGCGCGTAGTCGAAGGGGCTGTCCCAACAGCCGGTTTCGGCTTCCCACAAGCCCAGTTCCGACTGGTAATGTTCAAAACGCCCCTGCACGGCAAGCGTGGCGGAGGTGAAAATCCAGGCGCGGGGATGTCCGCCCATCTGACGAGCGAAAATATCCGCAACCGACAAAGGTGTGGCGTTCAGTTGCAGGGAATGGCTGAAAGCTTCGCACCAGCGCACTTTCTTGCCTGTATCGCCATCCGCCTGGCTTTGCGAACCATCCCGCCAACCGATGAAATTTGCCCGCAATTCCAGCGCCCGCTGCCAGCATTTTTCCAGCCCTTCGGAACGCTCCGCCTGGGTTTTCAGAATGGCTTCGCTCTCTTCCAGACGCGCCAGAAGTTGCTGCAAGGCGGGGAGAAAATCCGCAGTCTCCTCAATCTGGCGAGCGGGAAAACGCCCGCTGTCCACGCCCACCGCCAGACGCAAATCCCGCGCGCTTTTTTCCAGCGCGGCAAGGGCGCTTTGCAGGTCGAGGCAATCGCGCGCCGCCGCCAGACCTTCCGCTTTGCTGTCACGCACGAGGTCGATGACCTGCGAGGTGGAGACGTTCTCGCCAAAAAACAGCGAGGCGACTTCCGGCAACTGATGCGCCTCGTCAAAAATCACCGTGTTGCAGGCGGGCAGCAATTCCGCCACGCCCTCATCGCGCAGCATCACATCGGCAAAAAAGAGGTGATGATTGACAACCACCAAATCCGCTTCCATCGCCGCCTTGCGCGCCGCCTGCACGCAGCAATCCTTGTGATCGGGACATTCCTGCCCCAGACAGTTGTCGCGGGTGGAAGTAACCTGCGACCAGACCGGCGAGCTTTCCGGCACATCGCCGCATTCGGCTTTGTCGCCACTTCGGGTCTGCTTGAAATAACGCTGGATGCGGGCGAAATGGTCGACTTCTTCCCGATTGAAAAAACGCCCTTCCGTCGCCGCCCGCCGCAAATAATAGTGGCAAACGTAATTGGCGCGCCCTTTCAACAGCGCCACCTGCACCGGCGCATTCAACGCGGCGCGCACCAGCGGCAAATCCTTGTTGAACAACTGATCCTGCAAGGTCTTGGTGCCGGTGGAAATCATCACCTTGCCGCCGGAGAGGAGCGCGGGCGCGAGATAGGCGAACGTCTTGCCCGTGCCCGTGCCCGCCTCGGCGATGAACACCTTTTGTCCGGCAATCGCCGCCGCCACGCGATCCGCCATTTCCGCCTGCTGCGAGCGCACGCGAAATCCCGAAATCGCCGCCGCCAGCGGGCCTTGCGGGGAAAAAAGGGCGGACAAAGGTTCAGACATGGCGGAGGTCAGGTGTCAGGGGAAATCAACGCGCAATGATACGCTGTGCGGAGGGTGAAAAGGTAGGGACACAGGGCAATTGCATGAATGCTCATGAAATCACCAATACCGCTTTTCGTGAGGCACGGCTGTACGGGCACGGCGCGCCGTGCCCCTACTCCCCTTGTGGGAGAGGGCTGGCAGCGATTCAGCACGGAACTACGCTTGCACATGCTGAACCATACCCCTCTTCCGCGCTTTTACGTAAATTCGCGGGGCACCTCGCCTCCGCGCCCCGCCCAATTCCCTGCATGGCATTGGGCGTTCGACGGCTCGAAGCATTCGCTTCGAGAATTCCCGTCTCACCCCACAAGGGGAGAAGGGTGATTCGCGCGGCTTCGCCGTTACAAAGCATGTCTTCAGCATTCATGCGATTGCCCTGAACGATGCGGCGACAGCACAGAGGCAATTATTTGTACCACTCAATCGCCCTTCAAACAAAGGGCAGGACAGGTGCATCTTCTTGGGCGGGAATGACCACCTCTGGCACGGCCGCGATGGGGATGCCATCTTTTTCCGCAATGCGTTTGGCGGCATCGCGCAAATTGCGGATGGCGGGGCCGAACAGGAAGATACCCAGGCACTCCATCAACGCGACGTCGGTAATCCCCCCTCAATCAGAAAACCTGCGTAGGTATTCCGCAGGGTTTGCGCGCAGGCGCGCTTACATGAGGCGTTCCGGCTGGTCATGGGTGAGATGGGTATCAAGGAGCGGCAGGGACTCCAGCGGATCTTTGACGCGGAGGGTTTCGGTACGGGTGCTGGCGGAAGGGGGCGACAGGTTGAAACGTCTGACTCGGCAACGGTAATGCCACGGCTGACCTCTCCGGCGACGGAGCGCGCCAGTCCGGGCGAGCGTTCCAAGCCTGTCTGCATTAATCCTGCTCATCCTCTTCGCTCACCTCATCCGTCAAATGACGAAAACCAAATCTGAATTTATAAATGAGTACCACACCGATCCCAATGACCAAGAACGATTTTTTGAAATATTCAGCAGAAAATGCATCATTGCCGCCAAATAAAGACAACCCACTCAGCCCTATCGCAATCAGGCAAAGCCCGACTACACTGCCGAAAAATCCGGCGGCGCGTCCTCTCGCCACGCAAGCAATGGCAAGCAAGGCACAGAAACCAACCAACAAATGAAATTCTTTCGGCTCACTGCCTGAAGCTGTCAGCCACATAAACCCTGCGAAAGCGCCAAGACAAAAAGCCAGAATCAATCTGGATGAATAATCAAAATTCATAAACACTTGAAATCTCCATAAAATTCTGCTTCTCAATTCACGCCTCAAAATCCAGTGCGCTCACCGCTCCTCCATCTTGAAGCGCAGCCCGGTTCTTTCCGCAAGGCTGCGAACCTTGTCTTTTGTGTTGGCAAATAAATGGCTTACCCAGCTCATGCTGCCGGTTTCAAAGTCGGGCGCTTT
>BNUD01000056.1 GCA_025997095.1 Betaproteobacteria bacterium
TGGCTGGCGCTCTGCCGTCGCCTCAATCGTGATTATGAAGTCATCCCCCAACAGTCCGAATCCATGATCCAACTCGCCATGATCCGCTTGCTCGTCAAGCGACTTGCTGATTTTTAAAACAGCTTCTTAAAACCGCCGGCGGGGACGCCGGCGCTCCCAGAGTGGCGCGGATGCGGTTTGTCGGTTTCATGCAAAAAGTTTTCTGCCGCCACAGGGCACGGCACGCCGTGCCCGTACATATGATCCGCCCATTCCCCGTAGGGGCACGGCGTGCCGTGCCCCGGTGTGCCGTGCCCAACATCAGGCATCAGAGGTCAGGTGACAGTAAAGTGGGGGGAGCAGGATACTCCCCCCACTTTGTTTCAGGCATCCGGCGCGGATGCATTGCGGTTGTCACGGATTTTTAGAATTGACCGATTTTGTAGTTTTGGGATTGTCCGCTTTTTGTTGCGGGGGAGGGAAATCGTTGGAGGGCGTAGCCCGGAAACGATTTCCCTCCCCCGCAACGGCGCCCGGCGAACGCTCAGGCTGCCTTTGCCAATACCTGCGTGGGCTTGTCCTCCTGATCGTAATCCGCCAACTTCCTTGGCCCATAAAAGACGCCCAGGCGCCCGTCCCTCAAAACGCACGCAATTGTCCGCACTCACTGTGCGCTCATACTGTTCGCACAGAATGTCCTCCAGCGTATTGCCGCCTATCCACGGCACGAAGACGCTGCCTTCTTCTCGTGCCGGAACCGCAAACTCAGCATTGAATCGCGGCAGGCAGGTTTCCCGAAGGTCGCGATTCGCCGCCTCTATCGTCGTGATGCCCAACAGCGCCAATTCTTTGGGGTGCCGTCCTTGATGGGTGGCAAACGCGCGTTCTGAACGTCCCCGTGCTTCCGGCGAACAGGCGGCTATCATCTCTATGCCCAAATGTCGCATTGCCCGCCCAAACCGGGTCAGGTTGCTCTTGTCCACTTTGCCGCCCGCTTCCGGCGTAGTCCAGTAGTGGCTCCCCCGGTCACTGTAGAAGGCGCAGGGAAGTCCGCGCTGCTCTATGACTTGTCGCATCCCTGAAAGGTCGATACCGTGCCTTCTTCTTCCACCCGTCGCATGTCGTAGCGCTCCCCTGTGGCGTCATCCATCGTCACGATCAGGTCGTGCCATTGCCCTTCCCGCCACCCCTAACAGGCTTGCCGCTTCTTCCTGTGTCAGCAGCCCTCTATTCCAGCTCTCGTACGCTTCTTCGAATCTCATCTTCCGTAGCTCCTGCAATAACTCCGTCTGCCTCATCTCCTGCCTCCTCTTGGGGAATATGGAGAATATGACAACCGGACACTTCATTTGCTACAAGACCGGACAAATTGAAAACTCGTGACAATGCCTTTGGGGAGGTATTGCCGGATGAGGCCATTCATGTTTTCGTTGGCAGGGCGCTGCCACGGGCTATGCGGATCGGCGAAGTAGACATTGATTTTCAATCGTTTTGCGAGTGTTTCATGGCAAGCCATCTCGCGTCCCTGATCGTAATTCCGATGTTAATTTCCCGCTTGCGAGGCATCCCCAACAGAATCATTCACGATGATTTGTTTCAGTACGTAACGATCTGCGTGTTCGCCGGTAATGACTTTCCCCGACATGTCCAGTTGCGTGAGAAATCCCTCGCCAACCCGATATTGGGAGGGCAGGTCAGCGCTGTCGAGGATGATGGTATTTCCGCCCTCATTCCATCGAAATGTTCCGTGTTCGGTGAATTTTTCATCGCTCTTATCCAGATATTGATAGGTGATGGCATAGGTTTTGTCATAACCCAGAGTCATCTGGATGTGAATGTCGGAATTTGCGCCGGGGGTCGTTCCCTCGTAGACGCCCGCCCAACTGAGGCTGTTTTCCGAGGTGTGCAGCGTATCCTCGATAACGGGATCGGTCGGGAGCGATGTCTGTGCGCTGCCGGTTTCAGCGGGTTGCGGGTCGCAGGCGCTTAAAAACAGGCTGGCGAACAACAGGGAGGCAATGGCAAGATTCTTTTTCATGATTTCTCTTTCTCTTATCGGTCAAGTCGCGGATAACGCGTCGCTTATCTTTGTTATCTGGACTATTCTTTGGCGGGTTCGGGATTCACGTTCATGTCGCACGCCAGAATTACGGCGGCTTGCGCGGGTTTTTCGGCGTATTTTTCGGTGTCTTTCACGATGAGCAATTCGCGCCCGTCTGTTCGTTTGGCGAATTCGCCATCCTCGTTTTTCTTCGCGCCGAGCGTTTGGGCAAGGGCGTTTTCGCTGCCTGCGGCGAGGTAGGTGTAGAGCAGGGCGGCGTTGTTGACGGAATCGTCGACGACGACATACAGCGCGCTTTGACCGATGATTTCCGGGGCGGTCGGGAACACATGGATGCTGCCGAACGGGCTTTCGCCTTTTGCTTCTGCGCCGAAGCGTTGCAGCAGCGGGAGAATTTCCGTCGCCTCGCCATACTGCTGGCAGGTCAGGAGTTTTTCCAGCGTTTGCAGGGATTCGGATGCGTCATCGGCGCGAGCGGATGCGGCGGCGCTCGCCAGCAGGATGGAGAACGTAGTGGACAGGATGATTTTTTTCGCGGATTTCATATGCGTGGCTCCAGGAGATGTTGTGACGGAAGGGGGTGATGGACGCCATCTTACGCCGCAAAAGCGCCGCCTCGCAATGCGAGGCAGGGCGACCGCGAAGAAGCCGCCATTGATGCTTCCCCTATCCAATCAGCGCCATCTTCCTTCGCAAAAATGCAATCTGCGTTTTGAGCGGCAGCGATTTCGGGCAGACATCGTGGCAGGCCAAAAGCGACATGCAGCCGAAGACGCCCGTGTCGTCGCCGATGACCTCAAAATAGTCGTCATCATTGCGGGTGTCGCGGGGGTCCAGGCGGAAGCGGGCGATTTTGCCCATGCCGACCGCACCTACGAAATCCGGGCGCATTTGCGCGGTGCCGCAGGCGGCGACGCAGCAACCGCATTCGACGCAGCGATCCATTTCATACACGGCGTCGGCTTCTTCCGGCGTCATGCGCGCTTCGATTTTGCGTAAATCGACGTTTTCTTCCACGCCGTGCAGCCAGGTTTCAAGACGCTCGCTCATGCCGCGCATCCATTTGCCGGTGTTGACCGAGAGGTCGCCAATCAGTTCAAAGAAGGGGAGCGGCGTCAGCGTGCTCACTTGCGGCAGTTCCTTGACGAGGGTGCGGCAGGCGAGGCGGGGGCTGCCATTGACCATCATGGCGCAGGAGCCGCAAATTCCCGCGCGGCAGACAAAATCGAATTGCAGGGTCGGGTCCTGGTGCTCGCGGATTTCGTTCAAGGCGATGAACAGGGTCATGCCATCGGCTTCTTCGATGTCGCAGGCTTGCAGACGCGGGATGTCGTTTTCATCCTGCGGGTTGTAGCGCAGGATGTTGAGCGTGACCTTGCGCGGGGCGTTGTGTTGTTCGGCGCTCATGCTTGATTCTCCAAAGGTTCATCCAGCCGTTCATTGCGACCTTGCAGGGCGGCGGGCAGTTGGTCGAGATAGGGCATCAGGGCTTCCTGCAACTGGTGGCGGTCGCCGCCTTTCCCCTGGATGGCGCTTCGGATGCGCTCGACTTCAAACTGTCTGGCCTGGGTATCGGGATGGTCGATGTGATTTTTTGTGCCATAGCCACGCCAGCCGGGCGGGAGTTCCATCCGCTTGACCTCCAGCGGTTCGTAATCCAGATGCGGCAGGGTGGCTTCCGTATCTTGGGTCGGCCAGAAGGCAAGGGTGCGTTTTAACCAGTCCTTGTCGTTGCGGGCGGGGAAATCCTCGCGGAAATGCGCGCCCCGGCTTTCGGTGCGCTGGTAAGCGCCATAGGCGATGGTGAGGGCGAGTTTCAACATGCGGCGAATGCGGTAGGCGGCGACGAGTTCGGGGTTGCTGCCCCAACTCTTGCCGCAGAGACCGATGTCGCGGCTTTTTTGCAGCAGGCGTTGCAGGTGAGAAACGCCGTCCTGCAAATCGTCGGCGGTGCGAAAGATGCCGACGCAGCGGGTCATGATTTCCTGCATCTCGGTGCAGAGTTTGAAGGCGTTTTCCGTGCCGCTGGAAGTCAGCAGGGCTTGCAATTTGGCTTCTTCGCGCTGCACGAATTCACGCGCCAGATGGATGGGCGCGGCAATGTTGTTTTCCGGGCGGTCGCAAAAATCGGCGATGCGCTCGCCCACAATCATGCCCGCGACCACGGTTTCCGCCACCGAATTGCCGCCTAACCGGTTAAAGCCGTGCAAATCCCAACAGGCGGCTTCGCCCGCCGCGAACAGCCCTTTCAAATACGGCGATTCACCGGTGGGGCGGGTACGCACGCCGCCCATGGTGTAGTGCTGCGCGGGGCGCACGGGAATCCATTTTTCAGCCGGGTCAATGCCAAGAAAGTATTGGCAGATTTCCTTCACTTCGCGCAGATTGTGTTCGATGTGTTGGCGACCCAGGAGCGTGATATCCAGCCACAGATGCTCGCCAAAGCGCGAGGACGCGCCCATTCCCTTGCGGATGTGTTCTTCCATGCGGCGGGAAACCACGTCGCGCGAGGCGAGTTCTTTTTTCTCCGGCTCGTAATCCGGCATAAAGCGATGCCCCTCCACGTCGCGCAGCAAGCCGCCGTCGCCGCGACAGCCTTCCGTCACCAGAATCCCCGCCGGGAAAATGCCCGTCGGATGAAACTGCACAGCCTCCATGTTCCCCAGCGCCGCGACGCCGGTTTCCAGCGCCAGCGCATGCCCCATGCCTTCACAAATGACGGCGTTGGTGGTGACGCGATACAGCCTGCCCGCGCCGCCGGTGGCAATCGCCGTGGCTTTGGCAAGATAGGCGGTCAATTCGCCGGTGATGAGATTCCGTACCACCGCGCCGTAGCAGCGTTCGCCGTCGTGAATCAGCGAAAGCGCCTCGGTGCGCTCATGCACCGCAATGCCGTTGGCAATCGCCTGGTCGCTGGTGGTAAACAGCATGGCGTGACCCGTGCCGTCGGAAACGTAGCAGGTGCGCCATTTTTTGGTGCCGCCGAAATCGCGCTGGGCAATCAGCCCTTCGGCTTCCATGCGCTCGGTGATGGTGACTTTTTGCCCGTTGATGATGACTGTACGGTCGCCGCCCTTGACCCGGCTCCACGGCGTGCCCCACGCCGCGAGTTCGCGCACCGCCTTGGGCGCGGTGTTTACGAACATCCGCGCCACAATCTGATCCGCGCCCCAATCGCTGCCGCGCACGGTGTCTTCAAAATGGATGTCTTCGCAATCGCCCTGACCTTTGACCACATTGGCAAGCGAAGCCTGCATTCCGCCCTGCGCCGCCGCCGAGTGCGAACGCTTGGGCGGCACCAGCGACAGCACGATCACTTCATGCCCGCGCCGCTTCGCGCCGATGGCGGTACGCAGCCCCGCCAGCCCGCCGCCGATGATGAGAACATCCGTGATGATGGTTTTCATGGTTGGCGCTCCAGAGGGTGGATGGGGGTGGGCGCGCGTTCAGACGGCGGCGCGAAATCGCCCTGCGGCGCAAGGTGTTCCAGCCAGGTCGGCAGATGTTCGGGCTGATAGCGTTCGCCATAGTGGGCGCGATGCTCAAAGCCGATTTTCATGTACGCGCCCAAAGTCGCCAGACCGAGGATGAGGAAAAATGCCGTCAGCGCCCATTTCAGCTTTTTCAGCAACTCGCGCGACGCATTCGGCCAGCCCCATTTCATCGTCAGCCGATACAGCCCGATGCCGCCATGCAGTTCCACCGCCAGCAGCATGAGCAGATAGAAAGGCCACAGCCCGTCGCTCCACATCCGGTCAGCCGAAGCGTAAGGTCCGATATTCTGCGGCCAGACCAGCATTTGATACAGGTGGGCGGAAGCGAGGAAAAAGAGCGCAAAGCCCGTATAAACCTGCCAGATCCACAACGTCGAATCCTCATGCCGCATGGCTTTGACATGGGCGCGCATGGTTTGCAACTGGCGAAAACTGATGGGAAACTTGCGAAGCGCGAGCAGGGCGTGCAACACAAAAACCAGCAACACCCCCGCCACCACGCCGGAAACCAGTCGCGGCTGCGAGCCGCCCAGAAAGAAATACCCTTCAAACATGCGGGTAATCGACCACATGGCGGTTTCGCCCAACAAGATGGACGCGACAAAAAACATGTGCCCCCACATGAACAGGGCGAGGATCAACCCGCTCCCACTTTGCAACAAATCCAGACGGGCAGGCAGACGACGCTTGCGCGGACACTCCGCAAGACCAGCCTGGGCGATGAAAACGCTTTCAGACATGCAATGCTCCTCAATGCTTCCAAACAAAGCCGCCTTCCCGATTCCATCGACATCGGAACAACCAACGGGAAAACACGCAGCGGGCAAACCCCGCTATTTTATGCTGCGATGCAACATTTGAGTGGTATTTTTTGGGAAATGTTTTGGGAAATGTTGGCAGCGTGTTGGCGGGTTGGGGCAACCGCGTCAAAAGCGAGGAGCGTCCTTTGGGAGCGATGGCGTCCTCGCCATCGTACGACGGCGAGACGCCGTCGCTCCCAAAGGACGCTTGCCCGACAAAAACCGCGATGCTTCACTGAACCGTTAAATGTCGGGTTCTTCCTGCGGCTTACCCAACCTGCGAAAAACCGTAGAGGCGATCTTCGTCAAAAATCTGGAATGTGGGTAAACCTCACCCCGCAAGGGGCGAGGGCTGGCGCTTGTCCAGTCGACATTATTTCATCGGGCATGAACCGGATTTCACGTTTTTTGCGGTGTTTATTTCCGTCAAATCACCCATCCGGGTTTTGGGGTCGCCTGCCAGAAAAGTCACGCGCTTGCCTTGTTTGACCAGCACGCCCAAACGCTTTGGCTGATCAATCACGGTGTAGTTTTTGTTGCCTATGCCAAAGCAAACGCGATTGTTTTTTTCATCGAAGGTGAGAATGTGATCACGGTATTTTTTGCCGGGCGGCATTACGCCCTTATGCGTTGAGCGCGGCGGTTTATTTTCTTGTGAATGTGGTTCATGAGGGTTTTCCATTTTCAAAAAATTGAGGTGATTGATTTAACGCACGGCAACCGTCCCGCCCTTCCAGAGCGGGTCTTGCCAGCGGTAGAAGGCGGTTAAATTGCCGGGTTTGTCGGCGTGTTTTTCGACTTTCAGGGTGTTGCGATCCCATAGTTCAAAGCTGGTTTTGCTGCGTCCGTCGGTGACCGTTTCGCGGGCGGCGAGGAGTTGTTTGTTGCCGGGAACCCAACCGGCGAATTCGACGTAGCCGAGTTCGGGGTTATCTACGGAGGGTGGGATGATGTCGACCTGCCAGCCGCTTTCTTCCCGCCGGAAAACCCACATTTCGCGCCAGTTTTCCAGCGGTTGCACGGCGAGGGTCATGGCTTTGCCATCGGGGCTGACGGTGAGCGAGGATGACCAGACCTGCCCGTAAGTGCACTGTGAGAATTTTGACTGGATGGGTTTTGCGGCGGGATGCTTTGCGCCTTCAACAATCTGTACGCAGGTTTGTCCGGCTTCTCCGGCGCTCATCTGGATGCCGGGGCGACCCTGGGTGGGGACGGCGACGGTTTGCGGTTCTGCCGCCCAACGCGATGCGCCGACGCGGATGGCGGCTTCGTTCCAGGCGAGCAGATCGCCGTCGACCAGGGTTTTTTTATCGACGCCTGCCAGTTCGGTTTCTGCCCTTTGTCCGGCTTTCAGCACGGCGGCAGGGTCGCTTTTCGGTCTCCGCGCCAGTTGGTGCGCGAGGCTTGCCCAAACGCCAGCGGCACGGATTTTCAGGCGGTTTTTGAGGTGCTCCGGCAGATTGCCTTCTTTGGCGGCGGCGGTGAGGACGCCATCGAGGATTTCCGCGCGCCAGAAGTCGGTTTCCAAGCGTTCGGTGGGCAGCAGGGTGGATTTGACGCAATCGTGGCGCGTGAGGGAAAGCGCGGCGCGCACTTTTTGTTCCAGACTGGCGGAGAGCGAGAGCACGCGCCGCCAGGCGTCGCCTTCGTAGCAGAGCGTCATTTTGTCGTTGCGCTCGACGCTATACACGGTAACGCCGTAGGTGGCGGCGACTTCGAGGTGTTCGGCGACGATTTTTGCCGCTTTTTCGTTTGCCGTGCCGCCCAGACGCGAGGCACGCCACGCCAGCCGGTCGACCATTTTGCCGAGCGCCTCAAACACGTCCGCGTCGATGCTTTCGGCGGGCGCGGCTTTGAGGAAGGCGGCGGTGTGGGCGATGCCGACGGCTTCGGAGCCGGGCTGGTCTTTCAGGTAATCGACCACCGCTTTTAGACGCGGGGCGGATTCGGGCGTCAGGGGATAGCGTCCGGCTTGAGTGGCGCGGATGAATCCGGCGCGTTCGCGGCGATGGTCGTAGACCTGAAGGTAATCCCCCTTGACGCCGCGCACTTCCAGATGGTCGCCTTGCGAGAGGGTGGCGTGGCGGGCGGCGGTTTCGTTGGGTGCGGCGCGCAGCGGGATTTGGTCCTGGGTGACGATAGCCAGAGAAAGCAGCAGTTCAATCATGATGACGCTCCTTATTCTTCTTCGTTGGCATTGCCGTTGCTGTTGGCAGCGGCGGGCAGGCGACCGATGAGGTTTTCGGCGATAAAGCCGCCGCTGGCGGAAGGCGGGGCGATGATGACCGAGATTTTGTCGGAGAGTTTGTCGGCAAGGCTCTTTTGAATCAACAGCGGGCTTTGCGCCAGAATCGCGCCTTCACGCGCCAGTTGGTCGCTGCTGACTTTGCCCAGTTGTTCCATGCGAAAGGCTTCTGCTTCCGCCAGTTTTTTGCGCGAATCGGCTTCGGCTTCCGCCTCAATGCGCCGCGCGTCGGCGCTCGCCTGAGCGTTTTTCAACCGCGTTACCTTGTCCGCTTCGGCTTCCAGCGTCCGTTGCTGAATCTGTTTTTCCTTGAAGGGCAGGATGTGTTTCATGGCTTCGGCTTGCGCTTTGGCGGCGATAATCTGTTCCTCGCCCGCCGCTTCGGCGGCTTTCTCGCGGCGCACCTTGTCCGCCAGCGCGACGAGTTCGCTTTGTTTCACTTCCTTATCCTTGAGTTCGAGGGTGTATTTCATCTGTTCGGTCGCCTGTTCCGCCGCCAGCAATCGTTCCATGCCGCGCTTGTAGTCGCTTGGCAAATCGACCTTGCCAATGGTCAGGAGCTTCAGCTTGATGCCCTCGCTCGCCAATCGGGTTTGCAGTTCCTGGGTGATGTGTTCCTGAATCTCCTGACGGCGGTCAGAGAAAATCTCGCGCACGGTGTAGTGCGCCAGATTTCTGTGGAAGGCGTCGTGAATAATGGGCAGCACCACTTCGCCGCTGATGTCGTCCGGCAGAATGCGCGCCATGGTCGGGATTTTTTCCGGGTCAAGCGCGTAGCGAACGCTGAAATCCACGCCCAGCGCCAAGCCTTCGACCGACTGGAATTCGACGGCATTCACCGATTTGTCCGGTTGATACACCTGGTCGCGCAGGGAAAAAGTCCGCATCTCATGCACGCCGGGAATGACCAGAACCGAGCCTTCCTGAAACCGGCTGACGCCCCCCGTCCATTGATTGACCCGTAACCCCGTTTCGCCCCTGGGAACCGGCTGCAAGGGCAGATGCGTGGTCAAGGTATAAGCCACCAGCCCCAGAATGCCAAACGCAACAATGCTGCGCTTGAACGGGCGGATGGCGTGAGCGGTGGCGCGCAGGGTATTTTTAACGCCATTCGCCAGCTTCCCGGTGTCGATGGATTGGGCGGCCTGATTGAGGGATTGGGCGAACCTGTCTTTGCGGGAACGCGCTTCGCCTTCGTTCGGGAGGTTAAATTCTTCCATGATGCTTCTCCTTGATAAGTGGGTTTTCCAGATGGCGCTGAAAGGGCGTCATCCATGAGACGCATCATGCTTCTCAATGACCGGAAGTTTCCATGCCGTCGACAACCCGCTTTCTTCGCGGAAGAAACGGTTTCTACCGGGTTGTGAATAAATGTTCACGCAGACAGAAGGGTTCAGGCAGAGCGCGCTCGGAGGGTACGCCCTGCCTTTGCTGCGGTTGTGGCGTGCGGGGGAAAAAGCGATACTGCCGTTTTTGGCAGGGCAGAGCGTATGTACAAGGTTGCGATTATTGAGGACGATGCGCCGACCAGCGGGCAAATCCGTGAGTGGGCGCTTTCGGCGTCGCCGGATATTGAGGTGGCGCAGTGGTTTACCCGCGACGATGCCGAGGCGGCGGTAGCCCGCGAAGCCTATGACCTTGTGGTGCTGGACATCGAACTG
This sequence comes from Betaproteobacteria bacterium, assembly GCA_025997095.1. Lineage (GTDB taxonomy): Bacteria > Pseudomonadota > Gammaproteobacteria > Burkholderiales > Rhodocyclaceae > Azovibrio. The sequence goes on from BNUD01000056.1 coordinate 10,242, forward strand.
GGGCGCGACCGACACGCGGGCGTCGCCATCATCAACGCCATCAACAAAAGCGGGCGCGGGACGCCGGTACTGGTGGTTTCCGCCATGCCCGCCGCCATTTATCGCGGCATCATGAAGGCGCTGGACGCCTGGGATTACCTGCAAAAAACCACTTTTGAAGAACCCGAATTCATCGACACCTTTCTGGAAATGTTGCGCGCCGCCAAAAACCGCCGCGCGGAAAAAGCGGCGACGCCGCCTGCGTCTGCGGGCGATGAGCTTTCCATCGACCCTTTGCATCAGGGCGCACCTTTCTGGCACGGGAAACGGGTGAATGTCCCGCTCACCGCGCAGCGCATTCTTGCCGTGCTGCACGAACGGCAGGGCGAAGTCGTCTCTTACGATGACCTCTTTGCCGCTGTCAAAAGCGGGCGCAACCGCGAAAATATCCGCAAGCACATCAGCGCCTTGCGCGAAGCGTTCCGCGAACTCGACGAGCAGTTCGACCGCATCGAAAACGTGCCCATGCGCGGCTTTCGCTGGGTCAGCGCCGGGCGAAAATCTTGATCAAAAAGTTCTTTCTCTGGCTTGCCTCTTTCCGGCTGCGGATGCTGTTTCGCACCGCGTTCCTGTTGCTCATCCTTGCGGTCGTGGCGTTGGCGGTGACGGTGTTGCAGGGTGAAAAGCAGCGCAGTTACAAGAATTATCAGAGCGGGCTTGCCAAGACCAAGGAGCAGATTGTTGCCCGTCTGCGCCACCCTTCCGGGCAGCTTGCGTTGTTGAATCCCACACGGGGTTTGAATGGAACGGGCAATCTGCATCCGGTGTTGCTACCTTTTTCGGCGATTGATTTTGATGACCAGAACAAGGCGCGACATGCCGTGGAGATGGCGGATTGCCTGATTCGCTATGCGCGTCACGGCAGCCTTTGCGTGGGGATTGGCAATAACCCCTGGATTGGCGGGTTTATTTATGCGGCGGGCACTTTTTCCAGCGCGCCGTTAATCGCGCATGAAATTGGCGACAAATATCTGGATGGGGCGCACCGGATGCGCGTCGGCGTGCATCTGCGCGGTCGGCATTACCGCTGGCTGGCGCCGTTTGAAGCGCTGCCCGCCCGACGGGGCGCTGCTTTTGAGGGGGTGCGCGGGCGTTTTACCGGCTACGATGAGCTGGAGGCGCGCGATTACACGGGCAAAATGCCGATCAAGGATTTTCGCGGCTGGGTCTGGCAAGAGGCAGGCTGCCTTGATGCGCGGCAGAATCCGGAAAATTGCGAGAAACGCGCTTTCTTTTCCCTGCGCCTGCCAGTGGATGCACTGATTGCCGATTTGCTGCAAACCCGGCACGTCGTCTGGCCGCCCGCCGACCTCGATGAGATTCATGTGCGCATTGAGGTTTTGCCGCCCGTGCGGGTGGAAGCAGCGCCAGAAGCGGATGCGGCATTGGATGGCGCACCCGCCGTCACGTCAATCATGCCCCCAAAAATTACCGTGCTGCCCGCCCTGTTCGACAGCGAAGCGCCCGATGCGGTGGCGCCGTTTTCTTTGCACGATTTGGGCGCGCTCCTGCAAGCGGGCGAAACTTTGCGGATTCGCCGCGAAAATGATGAACGGGATTTGGCGCTGATTCGCGGCGGCAAAGAGGGGGCGAAAGAGCAGATTTCCCCTTTGCTGACACGCCTGATTCGCCGCCTGCCGGTCGCCGTGCAGGGCGAAGATGACGACGCGCCGACCGCCGCCAGCCTCGAAGACAGCGTGGCAACGCCCACGGGCAATTACCGGATTCTTCTGCACGGCGCTGCCGATAGCGTCGTGAACCAGACTTTAAGCGCCACCGCGACCCGGCTTTCCTGGTTCGTCGGCGCGGTCATGGCGGCGATTGTGCTGGCGTGGATCATCATCGAAATGGGCATTGCGCGGCGCATTGCGCGGCTCACCCGCCGTTCAAGGCAACTCTCCCGCTTTGCCGCCGAACCGGACGGTTTCATGTCCTTCGATTTCTCCGACCTCAAAGGCAACGACGAACTCGGCATTCTCGCCAACTGCCTCAACCATCTGCTGCGCCGCGTCAAGGAAGACGCCGGACGGGAGCGCATCCGCGCCGCGCAGGAAAAAGAACAATGGCACGCCGTCGGACACGAAATCATGTCGCCCCTGCAATCCCTGCTGGCGCTGCATGGCAGCCCGGATGACCCCAGCCATCGCTACCTCGCCAGAATGCAACAGGCATTGCGGGTGCTCTACGGCAGTGCCAGCCCCAGCGAGGCGTTTCAATCCTCAACCCTCGCCGTGGCAACGCTCGACCTCGACCTTTTTCTGGGCAACATCGCCGCCAACGCCCCGCATATCGGCATTGATCACGTGCGCTATGTGGCGCTCGCAAAGCCGGTGCCCGTCTACGCCGACGAATACTCGCTCGAAGACGTGGCAGGTCATCTCCTCAAAAACGCAGACCGCTATCGTAAGCCTGACACACCGATTACGCTCACCCTGCTGGCAGGCAAAGAGGCGGGCAGCGTCACGGTCAAAGTCCACAACATCGGCATCGCCATCAAACCGGAATGGCTGGAAAAGATTTTTGAATACGGCTTCTCCGGCACCCGCGAAACCTCTGACGAAGGCAGTCGGGGGCAGGGCTTGTTCGTGGCGAAAACCTACATGGCGAAAATGGGCGGCACGATTCGCGCCGTCAATGAAGCGGATGGCGTCAGTTTTTATCTGGAATTGAAATGCGCCGATGGCGGGAGACAGGCGTTATGAATCCGGCAAACGAACGGTTCAGTAAAGCACAACGAGGTCGGGCAAGCGTTCTTTGGGAGCGATGGCGTGTATATGGGTTAGCGAAGTTGATCCCGGCGATTGTTATTTTTGCGGCGCACGGCAACGGAAGGTACGACCGTCGGGATGCGCCACTCATCGACTCTCCCAACCTGTGGGCATCCATTGGAAATGGTGGGTAAACTTCAGGTGGCGGGATTGAGGTTCAAAAACAAATTCAAACCCGCCGACGGGGACGCCGACGCTCCCTGAAGATGCCCCCATGTTCAATCCCGCCGAAACACCCACCGATTCCCGTCACTTGCTGCCGGAACGTAGGCATAGCCATCCACGTCAAAGTCTTTCAAGGCGTCCGCTTCGTCGATGCGGTTCTGGATGATGTAGCGGGTCATCAGACCGCGTGCGCGTTTGGCGTAGAAACTGATGATTTTGTATTTGCCGCCTTTCCAGTCTTCAAATACGGGTTGAATCACCGGCGTTGCCAGTTTTTGCGCGTGCACCGCCTTGAAATACTCTTCCGAAGCGAGATTGACGAGGCTTGTCGCGCCGAAAGCGTCGAGCGCGTTTTGTACGGCATGAAGCAGGCGGTCGCCCCACCATGCGTAGAGGTCTTTGCCCCTGTGGTTGGCAAGGCGCGTGCCCATTTCCAGACGGTAGGGCTGAATCAAATCCAGCGGACGCAGCAGCCCGTACAGACCGGAGAGAATGCCCAGATGCGTTTGCGCCCAATCGAGGTCGGCGCGGTTCAGGCTGGCGGCGTCCAGCCCTGCATAGACATCACCCGCGAACGCCAGCGCCGCCTGTTTTGCATTTTTCGGCGTGAAGGGGCGCGACCATGTGGCGTAGCGGGCGACGTTCAGCGCCGCCAGCGCGTCGCTCAACCCCATCAGACTGGCGACTTCGGCGGGGGTGAGTTGGCGCAGGCGTTCAATCAATGCGGCGGATTCGTCCAGCCAGTCGCATTGGCTGTATTCGGCAATATGCGGCGGCGTCGTGAAATCCAGCGTCTTGGCGGGGGAAATGAGGGTGAACATCAGTTTTCAGAGGTCAGGTGTCAGGGAACAGAATTATTGACCGAAGGGGCGATTGCCGCAAAGTGTCGCCTGCTTTTGGTATGGGAGCGGGCGATCCGCCGTCGCTCCCGACCACGACACGCCCACTATGTAAACCCGCCCCGATGACCGATAATGCACGGCTTGTGAATGGAGTATCCGGTATGGAAGTTTTGCAGAGCGAGGTGGAAACGCCGGAATCCCTGTTGCGCGAGCTGGTGCGGCGGATTCGTCCGAAAAATCCTGAGAATATCGCTTACGCCAGCGAGCGTATTGTGGCGCTATCTGCGGAGTTGGCGCTGGATTTTGCCCTGGCCGGGCGGGTGCGCTCGGCGTTGTCGGAGCTGTTTGCGACGCGGCGCGCGGGGTCGCTCTACATGAATCTGGGCATCTTGCCTTCCACGGGGTTTTTCTCGGAAACCTGGCGGCGCATTTCGCATCGGGTTTTGCCGGAAGTGCAGAATCCCGAAGAATTTTTGGGCGACATGCTGCAAAGCCTGTTCGACCACGAAACGGATGAAATCTGGGTCGGCGGCGTCGATAACGATACCTGGGTGGCGCTTTTGAACGCCCTGCGTTTCGACGAACCCCATTCGCCCGACAGTTTCAACCTTGCGCCCGACGCGCTGCCGGAAGTCCTGCCGGGCGGGGTTGCCACGCTGTTGCATAGCTTGTGGCGGCTCTCTTACCAGATTACGGCGATGGGTTTTGACGCGGAACTTTTGCGACTGGAGACCAATCTGGCGCGCGCCGATTCGCCCTTTCTCGCGCAGAATCTGGAAACCCGCGCTTTCGTGGAATGTTGTCAGCAACGCTGGCATGAGGAAGCCGCCGCCACGGATGACGAGAAGCAATTACTGGTGCTGTTCGACCAGTGCAAGGAAGCCGTTGAACGCATCCACCGCCGTTCCGTCCACGCGGGCACCAGTTTGCAACTCACCTATAAACTGCAATGCCTGCGCGACCACATCAGCCGCGCCGAAGAGATTGCCACCATCGCGGGGGAATTGCAGCGGGGAAAAAGTCATCAGGCGGCGTATCCCGCCATCATTGCCCTGTTCAAGAATCTGGTGTTCGCCTCCTGCCGCAAAAACGACCTGCGGACGTTCTGGCGGCAGAATTTTGAAATTACCGCCCGTCGCATTACCGAATACGCGGGCAAGGCGGGCGAGCATTACATCACCGAAACGCGCAGGGAATACTGGGGCATGGCGCGGGCGGCGATGGGCGCGGGCGCGCTGATTGCCGTCATTGCCCTGTTGAAACTCATTTTGCACCGCTTCGAACTCGCGCCCCTGAACGAAATGTTCGCCTACGGGCTGAATTACGGGCTGGGGTTTGCCATCATCTATATGCTGGGTTTTACGATTGCCACCAAGCAGCCCGCCATGACCGCCAACGCGCTGGCGGCGTCCATCGGGGAAGCGCGCGGCAAGGCGCGGGATCTGGAAAATCTGATTTCGCTCATCGCCCGCACCACGCGCAGCCAACTGGTCGCCATTCTCGGCAATGTGAGCATGGCGATTCCCGTCGCCGTGCTGGTCAGCCTGTTGCAACTGCCCCTCACCGACTGCCACGCCATTTCCATCGCGGAAGCGGACAAGCTGCTCGCCGCGCACCATCCTTTTTTGAGCGGTTCGCTGTTTTTCGCCGCCATCGCCGGTGTCTGCCTGTTTTTATCCGGTCTGGTCGCGGGCTATTTCGACAATCTCGCTACCTATAACCGCGTGCCGCAGCGCATCAAACAACTCGCCTGGGCAAATCGCACTTTTGGCGCCAAGCGGGTGGCGCGTTTCGCGGATTATGTGGAAGCCCATCTGGGGGCGATTGCCAGCAATTTTCTGTTTGGCGTCATGCTGGCGACGGCATGGGGGCTGGGCATGATGTTCGGCTTGCCGCTGGATATTCGCCATGTCGCCTTTTCTTCCGCCTATCTGGGCTACGCGCTGGCAAGCTACGATTTCGCCCCGCCCTGGATCACCTTCGCCTGGGCAGCCGCTGGCGTGGCGGGCATCGGGCTGATCAATCTTTGCGTCAGCTTCACGCTGGCGCTGTTCGTCGCCCTGCGCGCGCGCGGCGTGACCTTCTCGCAAGGCAACCAACTGATGCGCGGCTTGCTGCGGCGATTTTTCCTGCATCCGGGCGATTTCTTCCTGCCGCCCAAAAAGTCGGACGAACAGGTAAAATAGTCGGTTTTCCCACCAAGGCAGAATCATGAAACGCTCCCGCTTCGGCGCACGCGACCGTTTATCCCGCGATGCCGCAGAGTTGCAACGCCTCGTCATCGGATTTTTCGAATCCGGCAGCCGTCTGGAAGAACTGTTCTGGGAAAGTCGTCTTTCCGAACTCCTGCAAAGCCTCATTGAAGCCGGCGCCGAAGACGACATCAACATGGCGCTGGACAGGTTCTACGAATCCAATTCCAATGCTTGCGACGAACTCGCCTGCGCCGTTGAAGCGCAAGCGGAATCCTGCGCCTTCGAGATGGACGGCAAACACTACGATGCCATCATGTTCGCCGCGCCCATATTGGCATGGTCGCGCTACGTCATCCCCACGGGCAGCATTTCGGAGACCAATCTCGCCCCGGTCAAAGTGCAACTCGGCGCGCACCTGTTCGCCCGCGAAGCGCGCCT
>BNUD01000057.1 GCA_025997095.1 Betaproteobacteria bacterium
CCAGATGTTGTACCAGTTGCCGCTCCGAGCGAATGCTGTACAGCATTTGTAACAAACTCGCTCGCAATAAGCGTTCCGGCGGTATCGAGCGTCGCCCTGTGCCTTTGTACAGTGCAGAAAAATCCCTTTGCAACTGCGATAACACCCCATCCACAAGTACCCGAAGTTTCCGTAACGGATGATCCTGCGGTATCCGTTCTTCCAGCGTCCGATAACTGAACATCTCCCCCTGACTTATGTCTTGCCCACGCATTGATTGCTCCCGGTTCTCGAATGGGTTAATTATAACATATACATAATTGGGGCGGGGTTTTTCAACATCCTGTTAAGCGGCTGAACAGAAGCCTGTGGCGACCTTGAGCAGATCGTCAAGCGTTATTTGATTTTTGCGTTTTTAAGCAATTCGGAAATCAGTTTTTCTATTTTTTGCTGATTTGCTTTTTCGGTGAGTTGGGGTGTGAGTTCTTCGATGGCAGGTGGCGTTAATGCATCGACATCTTCCAGATAGATGACGTTGAAACCGGAAGTGGTCTGGATGGGGCTTGTCGAATACTGCCCTTTTTCAAGTTGTTTGAGGGCTGTGCTGATGGGAGCTACAAACGCGGAAGGTACTTTCCAGCCCAGATCACCGCCTTTTTCTTTGGAAGCCGTATCCAGAGAAAGCGAACGGGCGAGATCGGCAAAGTTTTCACCTGCATTCAGCCGGGCGATCAGCGCCTGAGCTTCGTTTTCGGTACCCAGCAAAATGTGACGAACCTTATACTGTCGGGTTCCAAGCTGAAGGACGAAGGCATCGTAAATTTGTTGGATTTCAGTCGTTGTGACCGGGTTGTTCTTAAGATAGTCTGTCAGAAAAGCGCGGATCAGCACCAGTTGAGAAGCGCTTTCCATCTGACCTTTGATGAGGTTCAGTTTATCCAGTTGTTTTTTTCTGGCTTCATTCAATAGCAGCGCCCGGCGAATCAGTTCATCGTGCACGACGGTGCGGAATTCAGGAGAGTCTTTTGCCCCACGGGCAATTTGTTCCTCAATGAGCGCCGATTCCACTGTGCGGGAAATGGCATAACCATTGACAGTGACGGCAGTACCGGGCTTCAGGTCGGCTGCCCATGCGGGTGCGATGATCAGGGCGGCAACGATTAACGCGGTAGAGAATCTGGAACATTTTTGCATGAGAACATCCTTTGAGCAGTAACAGAAAGCGTGATCATATCCGATTTTGTGCGCTTCAGTATTTACGCTCAAATCCTGTCCGGAGAGTGTCTTGACATGCTATGGTTTCATGGGTATGTTGCCTCGCTTCCTGATCGGCAGCAGACCGCAAGAGTATTTGGGAAGATGTTTCTCTCTCCTCCCCAAATGGTCGCCGAAACCCTGGATTTTAGGGCGGGGTTTCAACCGGAGTTAGTGCTTTACGATGAAAATTCACGAAAAATATCTCGCACGCGAGCTTTATTTCTCCATTTTTCTGGTGCTATTGGCGCTGCTGGCGCTGTATGCCTTTTTTGACACCATCGAAAGCCTGAAAGACGTGGGGCGCGGGCAGTTCGGCGTGAGCCACGCCTTTTGGTATGTCGGGCTGCGTCTGCCGGGGCGTATCTACGAACTGATGCCCATTGCGGTGTTGATTGGCGCGCTTTACGCGCTTTCCAATTTTGCCCGCCATTCGGAAATCACCGTCTTGCGCGCTTCCGGCATGAGCACGAGCGCGTTTTTGCTGATTCTGTTCAAGGTGGCGGGCGCGTTCGCCGTGGCAGCGTTGTTGCTGGGCGAAACCGTCGCGCCGGTTGCCGAGCGCACGGCGCAGGAATTGCGGGTCAAGGCGATTCACAACGTGGTGGCGCGGGAATTCACCTCCGGCATCTGGGTGCGGGACGGGCAGGCCTTCGTGAATATCCGTTCGGCAACGCCGGACGCACGTCTGGAAGACGTGCGGATTTACCAGTTCGACGAAAAAAACCGCCTGCATTATGTGCTGGACGCCAGGGCGGGCGAATTTGTCGACGGCAGGGCACAGGGCGATGGCGGCACATGGCTGCTGACCGATGTGGTTCGCACGGTACTGGGCGAACATGGGGCGGACGCGGTAGAACAACTCCGCGACGTGCCGGGCGCGTGGGTGGAGCGGGAAGCGGAAATGCGCTGGACTTCGGCGCTCTCGCCGGAAATCATTTCCGTGCTGATGGTCGCGCCGGAACGCATGTCGCTCATCAGTCTGGTCACGTATCTGCGCCACCTGTCGAGCAACAACCAGAACACCGGACGCTACGAAATTGCCCTGTGGAAAAAGTTTTTCTATCCGGCCGCCGCGCTGGTGATGATGGCGCTGGCGCTGCCCTTTGGCTACGCGCACAGCCGCATGGGAGGCGTCAGCCTGCAAATTTTCGGCGGCGTCATGGTGGGCGTGGTGTTCCACATGCTGAACGCGCTTTTTTCCAGTCTGGGCGTGCTGCACACCTGGCCGCCCTTCGCCGCCGCCATCGCCCCGCCCGCGCTGTTCCTGCTCGCCGCAACCATGATGTTGTGGTGGGTGGAGCGGCGTTGATTTTGATCGTCTGGATGGTCGGAAAAATATCGTGATTGCTGCCTTGACACAACTTCTGCTCTTTCAACTGGCGGGCGAAGTGATAAGCCGCGCCCTGAATCTGCCCGTGCCGGGGGCGGTGCTGGGTATGGCGCTGTTGTTCGTGTTTTTGTGCGTTCGGGGCGGCGCGAGCGCGGAGATGGAAAAAACGACCGGCTATCTTCTGCGTTACATGAGCATCCTGTTCGTGCCCGCCGGCGTGGGCGTGATGCTGATTCTGCCCATTCTGCAAACGGAAGGTCTGCCCATCGTACTGGCAACCCTCATCAGCACCGGGCTTGCCATCGCCGTGACGGGGTGGCTCGCGCAGAGGCTCTCGCGCTGGCGCTCAAACACCGACCCGCATGATTGAGCGTCTGTCCGCCCTCTGGCAAACCCTCGTCGCCCTGCCCTTGTTCGGCTTGACGCTGACGCTGGCGGTGTATTGGCTTTGCGACCGGCTCTACCGGCGGATGCGTTATCTGCCGCTCCTGAATCCGGTGCTGCTGTCCATTGTCATCGTCATTGGCTTCCTGTTGGCGACCGATGTCAGTTATCCCGCCTATTTCAATGGCGCGCAGTTCATCCATTTCTTGCTGGGTCCCGCCACCGTGGCGTTGGCGATTCCGCTCTACAGCCAGTTTCGCAAGGTGCGCGCCTTGTTTTTGCCGCTCATGCTGTCGCTCTTCATTGGCTCTGCGGTCAGCATTATTTCGGCGGTGTTGCTGGCGCGGTGCATGGGCGCGAGTGTGCCGACGCTGTTGTCCATTTCCACCAAGGCGGCGACCACCCCCATTGCGATGGGCATTGCGGAACACATCGGCGGCATTCCCTCGCTGGCGGTGGGTATGGTGATCATTGCCGGCATCAGCGGCGCGATGGGCTATCGTTTTTTGTGCAAGCGGATAGGGGTGCATGATCCGGTGGCGCAAGGCTTTGCCGTGGGGCTGGCGGCGCATGGCGTCGGCACGGCGCGCGCCTTGCAGGTCGACCCGCAAAGCGGCGCGTTCGCCGCGCTGGCGATGAGTTTGAACGGACTCCTGACGGCGTTGCTCGCGCCCCTGCTGTTGCCGTGGTTGTTGCGCTGAAAAAAGCCTCCGGAGTGCGACTTGTAACCGTTTTGTGCATCAGGCTTTCTTCCCCTGCGGTTTGATGGCAGAATCGCAAAGATTCATTCTCATCTCATGTCGCTGGAGTGCTGAAGCAATGCGTCTTAAATCCAAAATCCTGTTGTTTTTCACCGCGCTTTCCTTCGCGCTGGTTTTGGTGGTCGCCGCGATCAGTTTCTTCGCTTTTCAAAGTTATTCCGTTTCCATGACGGCGGAGCATGTCCGCACCGCCTCCGAAATCATCCGGGTTCACCTCACCGACGCCATGATTAACGGCTCGATGGAACTGCGTCAGGGTTTTTTGAAACGCATCACGGAAGTCCAGGGTTTGCGTTCCGTGTATGTGGTGCGCTCTCCCTTGGTGGATCAGCAGTTTGGGGTCAGTAACGCGGGCGAACTGGTCCCGGACGCCATCGAACAGCAGGTGATGCGGGATGGCGTACAACGGTTCCAGACCGTCCAGCAGGGCAATGCCACGATTTTCCGCAGCACCATTCCCTATGTCGCGGATTCAACCGGAGCGCCCAACTGCCTGCAATGCCACAATGTGCGTGATGGCGCGGTGTTGGGCGCCGTGACCATGACCATGGATATTTCGGAATTGCGTAAGCAAACGCTCTTGACCGTGGGCGGCATTGTCGTGACGGTGGCGCTGTTCCTTGCTTCGCTGTTTCTGTTCTTAAACCGTCTGCTGCGCCCGATTTCCAAGACCGCAAAGGAAGTTGAAGAGGTGGTGCTGCAAGCGACCAAGGGCAATTTCAAGAGCGCGATTACCATACAGACCAACGACGAAGTGGGGCAGATCGCCACGGCGTTAAACCAGCTTCTGCGCTTTCTCGACGACGGCTTGAACCATATCGGCAGACAGGTGTCGCATCTGACCGGACGCAAGCCCAGTCAGGGCGAAAATCTGCTCGCCGTGACCATTGACATGGTGGAAGGGCTGACGCGGGCGCAGCACTTCAAGCAGGCGATTGAGGAAGACGAAGCCAAGGTTGAAATTTATCAACGCCTCTCGACCACCTTGCAGGATGAATTCAACCTGCACGAATTTTCCATCTACGAAATCACCCAGAACCGCAGCGAAATGGAAAGTGTCATCGTGGATGGCAATCTTTCCGGCGCTTGTCACTGGTGCAACAGCCAGGTGCTTGAGCGCCCCGAAACCTGTCGCGCCCGTCGCACCGGGCACATGGTCGATGGCGTTGTCCAACCCGACATCTGCTACGCTTTCAACCCGCCGCTGGAAGGCACCGCAGACTACGGCTACATGTGCTTTCCCATTTTGCAATCCGGTGTGGTCGGCAGCGTTGTGCAACTGGTGGTCAAGGGCGAAGAGAAGGCGCGTCTGCAAGCGGCGCTGCCCTACATCAATGTCTATCTGCGCGAGGCCGCGCCAGTGCTGGAAGCCCGTCGCCTCACCGAAACCCTGAAAGAATCCTCGCTGCACGACCCGATGACCGGGCTGAATAACCGTCGTTATCTCGAAGAATACGTGGAAACCCTGCTGGCCAACGTGCGCCGCCAGCAGATTCATCTGGCGATCATGATGCTCGACCTCGACTACTTCAAGATGGTGAACGACAACTACGGACATGACGCGGGCGATGCCGTGTTGAAGGCGCTGTCGCAAATCCTGAGACAATCCGTGCGAACCTCCGACATGGTGATTCGTTACGGGGGCGAAGAATTTTTGATTGTGCTGCAAGACACCACAGAACCCGCTGCCGATCAGGTGGCGGAGAACATCCGACACGCGGTGGAAAAATTGCGCGTCAATGTGGGGGGCAGCATATTGCAGAAAACCATTTCCATCGGGCTTTCCGATTACCCGTCCGACAGCAGCACCTTCTGGCAGGCGGTCAAGTTTGCCGATGTGGCGCTCTATCGCGCCAAACAGACGGGGCGCAATCGCGTGGTGCGCTTCACCCAGGAAATGTGGGAAAAAGACGACCACGATCAGGACTACTGATTTTTAATCATCCAAATCAAACAAAGGGAATGACCATGAACTATTGGAAACAAACCGGCATTGCCCTGATGACGACGAGCCTGCTCGTTCTTTCATCAGGTTGTGAAACCACGGGCGGTGCCAAAGACGACACCGCCGCTACGCAAAAATCCTCCAGCAAGAAAACGGCGGACAAATCGACAGGCAACGCCAAGCAGGATGCGGTCGGCATCGAAGTCGGCGAAATGTCTTCCATCAGAACGATGGTTTCCGCCGAAGAACTGAATGCCGGTGCCGCCCAGTCCTACAAGGAATTGCTCGCCAAAGCCAAGGCGCAAGGCGCTCTGGTGCCCGCCAGCGACGGAGAGGCGAAGCGTTTGAACACCATCGCCAAACGCATCATCCCCTTCGTCACGCGCTTCAATCCCGAAGCCGCGAAATGGAAATGGGAAGTCAACCTGCTGCGCTCCAAGGACGTTAACGCCTTCTGTATGCCCGGCGGAAAAATTGCCTTTTATACCGGCTTGAATGACACCATCAAAGCGACCGATGCCGAACTGGCGATGGTCATGGGACACGAAATTGCCCACGCCCTGCGCGAACACTCCCGCGCGCAAATCGCCAAGAGTCAGGCAACCTCTGTCGGCGCGAGCCTGTTGGGGCAAGTCGTCGGCAAGGGGCAATACGCACAGATTTTCGACTACGCCAATGACCTCTTGAACCTGAAATTTTCCCGCGATGACGAAAGCGAAGCCGATCTGGTCGGTCTGGATTTAGCCGCCCGCGCCGGTTACGACCCCCGCGCCGGCATCACCCTGTGGAACAAGATGGCCGCCGCCGCTGGCGGCGCATCCCCCGCGCCGTGGTTCTCCACTCATCCGTCCAGCTCCAGCCGCGCCGCCGAAATCGAAGCCAACCTGCCCAAAGTGCTGCCGCTGTACGAAGCGACGCAGAAAAAAAACGCTCCGGCAAAGAGCGGCGCGACGACGAAGAAGAAATAAGACAACGCGCAGTTCAACGGAGGGGTGGCAGGCGAAGCCTGACGGGGTGGTGGCGCGAAGCGCCCTCGTAACACACGGCGCGTCCCGAGCGCGCCTCACTATTCAAAACAACCGAAACGCCAAAATCGTCACCATCGTCGGCGGCAACGCCGCAATCAACAAGCCCAGGGGCTTTACCACGCCATTCCTGAAATCTCCGTGCAGAATCGCCAACCCCGCCGGATTCGGCGCGTTGGCAATTACCGTCAGCCCGCCGCCCGTGACCGCGCCGGACACCAGCGCGAGTTTGAAGTCATCCGTCAGCCCCGGCACCAGCGTCCCCAGATACGTCAGCGCGGCATTATCCGTGACCGCCGTCAGCGCCGTCGCGCCGTAATAGATGGTCGTTGCGTTCATGTGCGCGAACAGGCTCTCCAGCCACCAACCCTGCTGCCCGCCCAGCGTCACCAGTCCGCCCAGAAAGCAGCCGACCATCAAGCCCTCGCGCAAAATCAGCTTGTCCTGAAACTGCGGGTAAGCGTGCGCCAGCGCCAGAAACGTCAGCAACACCGCCAGAAAAACCCTCGGCTCATGGGCAAACAACACAATCAGGAGCAACAGGAATATATGCAGCGCAATCATCGCGTAAGGAACCGACTCCTGAATGCTATGCGGCGTCGCATCCACCGCAATCAATTCCTTGCGAAACAAAATCGTCACCGCTATCGCGTTCACCAACACCGCCAACGCGCTGCGCCAGCCGATGTGGGTGAGCATGAACCACGTACTCCACTCCCATGCGTGCGCGACCATCAACACCGGCGGCGCGGCGAAGTTGGTCAGCGTGCCGCCGATGGAAACATTCACAAACAACACGCCGATGGTCGCGTACATCAGCCGGGAAGAAATTTTCTTGCTGTAATACAACTCGCGCAACATCAACGCCGCCAGCGTCATCGCCGCCGGTTCGGTGATGAACGAAGACAACAGCGGCACCGCGATGAGAATCGTCACGTACATCGCCACCGGGTGCGACAGCGGCAGGAGGGTAGAAATCAGGCGCACGATGAGGGTTGCAAACTGCAATACCGGACGGCTCGCCGCCACAATCATGATCGCCAGCACAAACAGCGGCTCGGTGTAATTGCGGGTATCCAGATACTCAATCGCCACCTTTGAATTGGCAGACGAGACGCCGATGAACAAAATCAGCACGACCGCCCAAAACCCGAAAATAAACTCCGCCTCGGTCAACAACCGCAAAAGACCCTCATGCTTGGGATACTTCTGCGCCAGTCGCGCAAAAATACCAACCGAAAAGGTGTGCAAAATGGCGATAGCAAACAACAGCGCGCCGACTGCCTGAATGAGTGTGGGATTCATGGTTTGGCTGGCAAGTGATGAAAATATGTCAGAGTAGCCAAGAAATCGGATTTTGTACAAGGAATTGTGTGTCAAATGCAGAGACACGCCAAACGCAGGCGCACGTTGACAGTCCCTTGCGCTTCTTCGAGAATGCGCCGTCCAATCGCGGCGTACGCTGGCGGCAACATGGCAACAGCCGGAAGCCCCGTTTGATTGGAAGCTCCCGGCTGTTGTCGGACTGCTTTGGAGATGTTACTGGTGCCGAGAGAGGGACTCGAACCCTCACACCTTTCGGCGGCGGATTTTGAATCCGCTGCGTCTACCGATTCCGCCACCTCGGCACTGGAAGGGCGGAATTATCCATGAATCACGCTTTTCAGACAAGTTTTGACTTTGCTTACTTTAGAAGATTTCGATTTTTCCCTGCCGGATCGCCTGATTGCCCAGCATCCGGCGGCAAAACGCGCTGCCAGCCGCTTGCTGCACGTTGATGGCGGGCGGCTTTCTGACCTGCATTTTTCCAACCTGCCGGAGTTGTTGTTGCCCGGTGATTTGCTGGTGATGAACGATACCAAAGTCATCAAGGCGCGGCTATTCGGGCAGAAGGATAGCGGCGGGCAGGTGGAGGTGATGCTGGAACGCATCGTGGATGCGCGGCACGCCCTGGCGCAGGTGCGTGCCAGCAAGTCACCGAAAGCGGGCGCTTGCCTGCGGCTGGCGGATGCTTTTACGGTGCGCGTGACGGGGCGTACAGATGGTTTTTTTGCGCTGGAACTCGAAGACGGGGACGCAGCGGCGGATTTCTGGTCGCTGGCGGAAGCGCATGGTCGCCTGCCTCTGCCGCCCTACATCACCCACGCGCCGGAAGCGGAAGACGAAAGCCGCTATCAGACGGTCTATGCCCGTCATCCTGGCGCGGTCGCTGCGCCGACGGCGGGGTTGCATTTTGACGACGACATGCTCGCTTTATTGGAAAAGCAGGGCATACGCATGGCAAGGCTCACCCTGCATGTGGGCGCGGGCACCTACCAGCCAGTGCGGGTGACGCAGATTGCCGAACACAAGATGCACCGCGAATGCTACGAAGTGCCCGCCGCAACCGCCGCCGCCATTCGGGAAACGCGGGATGCGGGCGGGCGTGTTGTCGCCGTCGGCACGACTTCCCTGCGCGCGCTGGAATCCGCCGTCGATGGCGCGGGCGCTGTGCGGACGGGGGCGGGGGAAACGGAAATTTTCATCACGCCAGGCTATCAATTTCAGGTGGCAGATCGGCTGATGACCAATTTTCACCTGCCCAAATCCACACTGCTGATGCTGGTTTCCGCCTTCGTCGGTATGGAAAACATCCGCGCCGCCTACGCGCACGCCATCCGGCATGACTATCGCTTTTTCAGCTATGGCGACGCCATGTTGCTGGAAAGGATGCCGCCTTGATTCGGCTTACGGGATATAATCAGCCCTTTTCAACCTTCTGAGACAACGATGAAGTTGATTGGCTCATTGAGCAATCCCCATGTACGCAAGGCGCGCATCGTGCTTGCCGAAAAAAAGATTGAGTACGAACTGGAGCTGCTGCCGTCGGATAATCAGGATGCGGTGAGCGCCGATTGCAACCCGCTCGGATGCTTGCCGGTGCTGGCGCTGGATGACGGCACCCCGATTTTCGATGCTCGCGTCATTGTGGAGTATGTCGACAATACATCCCCCAACAACAAGTTATTTCCGGCAGCCAACCGTGCGCGCACCGAGGTGAAACGCTGGGAAGCCGTCGCCGACGGTCTGCTGGACGCGGTCGAACTGGAACATCAGGAATCCGCGCGTCCTGCCAGAGGGCGGCGTACCGCCGTGATTCGTCGGCAGCAGGAAAAAATTTCGCATTGCCTGGCATTCATGGAGCAAAATCTCGGTGAGCAGGCGTTCTGTACCGGAAAATTCCTGACGCTGGCGGATCTGGCGGTGGGCACGGCGCTTGAATTTTTACTGTTTCGCCTGCCGAATCTGGAGTGGCGTAAAACGCATCCCCATCTGGCGCGGTTACACGCCAAGCTGGAACAACGTCCTTCTTTCCGGGATACCGCATTTCAGGAAATTTGATTACATTTCAATTTGTTCAGTCCTCAACAGCAGGGAGCCAATATGATTCATGATTTCAAATGGTCAGATGAATACAGCGTCGGTATCGACGAGATTGACGAACAGCACAAAACGCTGTTTACGTTGATTGACCGATTGCATCAAGCGATCCTGCACAAGGAGGGCAGCAAGGTCTGCGGCGGCATCTTGAACGAGTTGGTGGATTACACCCGCATCCATTTTTCACTGGAACAAACCCTGATGCGCGTCGGCGGCTATCCCGAATACGCGGAACATTGCGGATTGCATAAAGCGCTGGTCGATGAAGTCGAGGCGTTGCAGCACAAAATCGAGACAGGTCAGGCGGCCATCAGCTTTGAATTGCTGCAATTCCTGCGAAACTGGCTGACCAAGCACATCCTGGGCGAAGACATGAAATACGGCTCGTATTTCAGAAAACAGGGCGCGTCGCAGCGGCAAAACATGGACGACTGGACCAGCAGATCACGCGATGCGATGAGCAAACACAAGAAAAAAAGCAGTTGGTGGAAGTTCTGGTAAGCATCCGCGCCGTGTTCAACCCGTACGCGGCACGGTACGCGCCGGGCGGCTGACGGGTACGAAGTCGAAAGCGGGGACTTCATAGGGGTGGGTGGCATAGAGGGCGTCGGTGATGGCGGGCAGGTCGGCTTCGCGGCAGACAAACTCGATGCGGTATTCCGCCACATGCTCATCCTGCCCGACTGCGCCGATGGCGGGATGCGCGCCGTCAAGGGGGCGAAACTGACCGTCGCCCAGCGCTTGCCAGCAGCAGTGGTCGTAACCGCCATAGCGACCCGCGCCCGCCGCGAACAGGGCGGTTTTCAGCGTTTCGGCGTGTTGGACGGGAACATGAACAGTGAGTTTGTAAGGCTGTTCGGACATGGGTTTTCCTTGTGTAATAACGATTGCGAATTGTACAGGCGCCCCCGATGCAGCTTCTACAATTGTGGCGTATCCTTGCATACTTCCCTGTATCTGACCTACCCGATTTTTATCAAACAAGGAGACATCATGACCATGAAACCGTTCAAGTCCGCCCTGTTCATCCTGTTGGCGCTGGCTTCTGCCACCGCTTTCGCCCATGCCGGACATGGCGAGGAAACGATGGGTTTTATGGCGGGATTGTTGCACCCGCTGACTGGCGCGGACCACCTTGCGGCAATGCTTGCCGTAGGCGTTTGGAGCGCCATGACCACGCGCCGCATCTGGGTCGCGCCGGTTTCCTTCGCTGCCCTCTTGCTGGTCGGTGCGTTGATGGGCATCGCGGGCGTGAGTCTTCCGGCGGTTGAGCCGATGATTGCGGCTTCCCTGCTGGTCATTGGTCTTTTGCTGGCGACGCAGGCGAAACTGCCGCTGGCGGCTTGCGCAGCACTGGTAGGCGCGTTCGCCATCTTCCACGGCGCGGCGCATGGCACGGAACTCGCCAGCGCCGAGCCGATCGCCGCCGCGCTGGCAGGCATGGTGTTGGGCACGGCGCTGATTCATATCGCCGGGTTGCTGTTGGGGCGTGTGCTGATGCAACGCCACATCGTTCTGGCGCGCCTCGCGGGCGGCGCGATTTCCATTTTCGGCGTGGGTTTGCTGACCGGAGTGGTGTAAGCCACCAAGGGCGGAGCGGCGCTTTACCTTCGCTCCGCTCCGTCGAAACCCGCTGCCGCCTTGCATGGGGCAAACAAAACCAAGAGATTTTGCATGGAAACGAACTACACATCTCCCGAAGGCGAACAATTTTTGCGCGCGGTTGACTCCAAATTGACGTGGGCGATGCAGCCGCTTGCCGACGCGCTTCAACTGCTTGCCGACCATCCCGCCGAAACCACCGCGCTGGAACCGTGGCGCGAGTGTATCCATGATGCCGCGTCCACGCTCGGCGCGGCGCAGGACGAACTGCGTGAACTGGTGAGTCCTGACCCCGCGACATCGCCCAACAATGAAGGATTCGAGTCCAGCAAGAACGCGCTGCGCGTCTATCTGGAAAACGCCATCACCGGCATGATGCACCTCAGAGCCAACGGTCATGAAATCACGGCTTCCCAGGTGCTTCGGCTGGTTCTGCACGAGCTGAACAGTCGGGGTTTCGCGGTGGTGAAAGACGGCGTGGAGTATCGCAACATCGTGCCTTGATGGCGGTGTGGCGGGGCGCTCCGCGATACAGCCCTGCCAACGGCGGAAAACCAAAAGATGTCCCCCGGTTTTTATGGGATGATCGCGCTTAAAACCACACACGATAGAGCGGAGGCGACGCTTGGATCAACACTCATATTACGTACTGGTCAAACGTCTGGAGCTTGATGCCAGCGTTAGTCCGGCGCTTTATCGCACGAAAGTGCTTTTAATCAGCAGCGCCGCTTATGTTGTTTTGTTTGGCGTACTGTTTACGGTTGCGGTACTGCTCTACCTGGGGGCGACGCGCCTGGAGCAGGGCGCAAGCGCGACGGCACGCCTCGCCTTGCTGCTGGTCTTTATGGGGCCGACATTTTTTGTGGTGTTCCGCATGTTTTTTATGCGGCTCCCGCCCCCCGAAGGTCGTTATATTGAAAAAGCGGAAGCCCCGGTGTTGTTTGGTGTGCTCGACAAGCTGCGTAAGCGGCTGAACGGTCCGCCGATTCATCGGGTGCTGGTGAATACCGACTTCAATGCGTCGATTTCCCAACGACCGCGCTGGGGATTATTTGGGGGGCACACCAATTATCTGACACTGGGTTTGCCTTTTATGCTCGGCATGACCTCGGAAGAAATGCTGGCGATTGTGGCGCATGAATATGGGCATGTCTGTGGGAATCACGGCAAAACCAGCGCATGGGTGTACCGGCAGCGTCTTACTTTTGGCGCGCTCTATGATCAGGTCGTGGAAAGCGCGGAAGATAACCTGATTAACCGGGGCATCGCGTGGTTGTTGCAGGGATTTATGCCTTACTACAACGCCTATACCTTCGTGCTCTCTCGTGAGGATGAATACGAAGCCGACCGAACGGCAACGGAGATGGTCGGGGGTGAAGTCAATGCACAAGGCTTGATTCGGGGGGAATTGTTAGGGCGCTGGATTCAGGAAGAATTCTGGCCAAAACTCTATCAACAGGCGGATAGCCGCGACAAACCCGCATTCATGCCTTTCAGCGCCATGCGCTCCGCGTTTAAGGCTGCTTACCCGGAATGGGCAACCGGGGAGCGTCTGGCAGCCGCATGGCGTGTGCGTTCCGACCTGCATGACACCCACCCTGCATTGCGCGAGCGCGTCGATGCCATTGGCGCAAAGGAGGCGCTGCCCCGCTGCGTTGACAAGACCGCCGCCGATGTTTTGCTTGGCGCGACCGCCAAATTGCTGATGAATGAGTTTGATCGTCACTGGTGGGAAGATGAAAAAGCGCCGTGGCGCGCGAGACATCAATATGCCATGCGTTCAAAAGCCAGGTTACAGGAACTCTCCGGCTTGCCGCCGGAAGGGATGAGCCTGGCGGAATTGTATGAACGCGCGATTCTGAGCGCCGAATTTGAATCGGCGCAAACGGCAAAAGCGTTGCTGGAACGTGTGTTACGACAGCCCGGCGGCCCCTTTCCAAAGGCGGCATACCACTATGGCTGCATCCTGCTTGACGAGGGCAACGCGCATGGACTTGAACATCTGGCGGCAGCGGCAAACGCCGACCAGCAAATACGAGAACAAGCCGCGCTCGCAGGCTACGCCTACCTGCGCCAGCAACAAGGCGAAGAAGCGGCGCAGGCGTGGTGGGAGCGCATCATCAGTGAAGATGAGGAAGACTGAACAAGCGGGTTTAGGTAGGGCGCGCGCTCCGAGCGCGCCGGACGTTAACATCCGGCGGTTTCGGAGAAACCGCCCTACCCTGTCACCCGATCCCCGCCCCCTGAACCACCATCCCCGCCCCAACCGTATTGTTGTTGCTGGGGTCGATCACAATAAACGCGCCGGTCGAGCGGTTGCGCGCATAGGGGTCGGCGAAAACGGGCTGCGCGAGTTTGAATTCCACGCGGGCGAGGTCGTTCATGGCGAGTTTTTCGGCGGGAAGTTTTTCCAGCGTGTTTACGTCCAGCCTGTGCGTGATGGCGGCGAGTTTGGCTTTGACTTCGCGCGTGGTATGGCGAATCAGATAGGTTCTTGCGCGGTCAAGCGGGGTTTCAGAGAGCCAGCACAAAATGGTTTCGATCTGCTTTTGCGCCTCCGGCAGGGCGTCTTTGGCGGCAATCATGTCGCCGCGCGAGATGTCGATTTCGTCCGCCAGCAGCAGGGTGACGGATTGTCCGGCGATGGCGGCGTCAATGTTCGCGCCGCCTGATTGCACGGCTTTGACCGTGGTTGCCAGACCGGAAGGCAAAATTGTGATGGCATCGCCCGCCTTGACGCTGCCGGATTCGACCCGCCCCATAAAGCCACGGTAATCGTGCAATTCGGGATTGGCGGATTCCTGCGGGCGACAAACATATTGCACGGGGAAGCGGAAGGGTTCGGCGTGTTCGTCGTGCGCCAGGGTCGCGTTTTCCAGAATGTCGAGCAAAGTTGCCCCTTGGTACCAGTCGAGCGACTCGCCACGCTCCACCACCATGTCGCCGTTCAAGGCGGAAATGGGGATGAAATGCACGTCTTCGATGCCGCGTTTGGCGGCGAATTCCAGATAATCGCGCATGATGGCTTCAAAGGCTGCCTGAGAGTAACCCACCAGATCCATCTTGTTGACGGCGACCACCAGATGCGGAATGCCCATCAGATGGGCGATGATGGAATGCCGCCGGGTCTGGGTGAGCACGCCTTTTCTGGCGTCCACGAGGATGATGGCGAGATCGGCGGTGGACGCCGCCGTGACCATGTTGCGGGTGTATTGCTCATGCCCCGGCGCGTCCGCGATGATGTATTTGCGCGTCCCGGTTGAAAAATAGCGATACGCCACGTCGATGGTGATGCCCTGCTCGCGTTCGGCTTGCAGTCCATCGGTCAGGAGCGACAAATCCACGCTTTCCATGCCGCGCTTTTTTGAGGTTTTGGCGATGGCGGAGAGGGTGTCGGCGAGGATGGTTTTGGTGTCGAACAAAAGCCGCCCGATCAGGGTGCTCTTGCCGTCATCCACGCTGCCGCAGGTGAGAAAGCGCAGCAGACCGCGGTCGACGGGGGCTATGGAAGTAGAGGGGGATGCGTGGGGCATTTTCTAAAAATATCCTTCTTTTTTGCGTTGTTCCATCGAGGCGTCGGAAGTCTGGTCATCCAGACGGGTTGCGCCGCGTTCGGTGATGGTGGTGGTGGCGGTTTCGGCAAGGATTTTTTGCACCGTGTCGGCGTCGGATTCGACGGGCGCGGTGCAGGTCACGTCGCCGACGGTGCGAAAGCGCACACGGATTTGTTCGACCTTTTCATCGGGCTGCGCGGGCGTCAGTTCGGTGACGGGCACGAGCGCGCCCTGACGCCGCACCACGGGGCGGGTGTGGGCGAAATAAATGCCGGGCAACGCCAGATTTTCGCGTTCGATGTATTGCCAGACATCCAGTTCCGTCCAGTTGGAAATGGGAAAGGCGCGGATGTTTTCGCCTTTGTGCACGCGGGCGTTATACAAATCCCACAATTCAGGACGCTGGTTTTTGGGGTCCCACTGACCGAATTCATCGCGGAAACTCATGATGCGCTCTTTGGCGCGCGCCTTTTCTTCGTCCCTGCGCGCGCCGCCGATGCAGCAGTCGAAGCCGAATTCCTCAATCGCTTCCAGGAGCGTGACCGACTGATGCTTGTTGCGCGATTCGCCCGCGTGTTTCAGCGCCACCGAGCCGCGCCGCATGGAATCTTCCAGCGAGCGCACAATCAGCCGCTCGCCCAGTTCTTTGGCGTAACGGTCGCGGAAATCCGTGACTTCGCGGTAATTGTGCCCGGTGTCAATGTGCAGCAGCGGAAAGGGAAAACGTCCGGGGCGAAACGCCTTTTCAGCGATCCGCAACATGCAGATGGAATCCTTGCCGCCGGAAAAGAGCAGGGCGGGATTGGCGCACTGTCCGGCAACCTCGCGCATGATATGGATGGCCTCGGCTTCCAGCGCGTCGAGATGGGAAAGCAACGTGTGCGGGGTGGGCAAATTGTGGTTTTGGGGCAAGACGGTCATGGTGGGCAAAATGAAAGCGGGAGCACCATTCTACAAGAGGGCTAATAAAATTTAAGAATGGTTTTATATCTTTATATTTCTTCTTGATATAAGAAAAACGTTTTCAGGTTGCGGGAAAGCGTTGCGGTGTGTCGCGTAGGGGCAATACCATTAAGTTAAGCCCCCTTATATGCCAGATGATACCCTGCAATGCGAACGCCCTTTTTCCTTGGCGCAGTTCGTCCCGGTCGGGTTCGCTCGATGGCGGAAGGCGCTCGCAGACGTTC
>BNUD01000058.1 GCA_025997095.1 Betaproteobacteria bacterium
CATTGGGCAATCGCGGGCGAACTTTGTGATGACGATGATGGCGACCTGTTACAACCTGAAGCGGCTGGTCTATTTCGGGAAGGCAGGAATATTGGCCTTCTGATGCCCGAAATGGGCGAAATTGCCTAAATATTAGGCAATTTAAGGCAAAATCAAGGCAAAATCACTCAAAAAATAGAGCTTCATTCAAAATAATTGCGCCAAATTTCAACATGGGTAGTTTTTTTGAGATGATTTGCTGAAAAACAAGGGTAATTCGAGGTGCCCCACAAGGGGGTAGGATAAAATATTACAACCAGATATGGCAAATAGGTGCAATCGCCCTGGGTTTGTCAGCAGTCTGGGGAGCAGGATGCTCCCGCCACTATTTCAATCAGAGTTGCTTGTCCAGCCAATGGATGAGATTCAGCAGGAATTGAATGTTTTGTTTCGCCGTGGGCGCGTTGAGTCCGAAGGGCGTTTTGTTTTCGCCTTTTAATTGCCCTGAAAACATGGCGGCTTCTCCGAAAACGGCGACCCGCCCTTTGCCATACTCCAGCACAGCGCCTTGCGACAAGCCTTTTGCCGGAATGCGCGGGGTGTGGGCGTCGAAAACCCATGCCGTATCGGGCAGTAGTATTTCGTAGTTGGCGCCAAACGTGAGCAGGGAAGCGGCGTTTTCAGGAATCTGGAAGCCTTGTCCGGTAAAGGTCTGCACCTGGTCGACTGTTTCATGGACATTGCGCCCGTTCGTAATGGCATGGGTCGCCAGCGTTCCCTCGGCTTTCGTGAAAACATCCAGTTCTTTTTTCTGTCCGGGGAATAAACCGGAGAGCGTTTCGGACGCATAACCATTGTAAAAGGTGAATCCGAATGCCTTGCCCAGATCAAAGGATGCGCCGGGCATGGGCATGTGGTCGGCAATCAGGAGCAGCGAGCCGCCATTTTTGACCCATGCATTCACCGCCCTGATTTCTTCGGGCGTGAAGGCGGAAGGAGTCGGCAGTTGCCAGTTTTCCACATTAGCCGCATTGAGCGCATTGGCAATGACCAGTATTTTGGCGTCCTTCAACAAAGCCGGAGAAAAGGCGCTTTTGCCCGCTTGTACCCGATAACCATCCGTTTGCAACACTTTGGCAAACACATGATAGCGACCGTCCATGGTGTGGAAATTGTGGTGCGCCTCATCCAGCAAAACCAGCGAACCCTTGCCGGATGCATAGGCGGGGTGGGGAATTTCGGGTTCAAACGACTTGTCGGGAATCTGTTGGGCATTTGATGCCGCGCACATTAAACCGATGAACAGGAAGACAAATTTTTTCATGCCTGGAATCACCTTGCTATTACCTGTCGCCGCACAATTTCCAGCGTTTTCGCCACGTTGTCGACGGGTGAAACGCCGCCTACGGTCGCGGTGATGTTGCCGGATTTGTCGATGATGAAGGTCGTGCGCTCCGCCAGCGCATGGTCGATTTCCGTACCGCGCGTGTCTTTGCGACCAGCGGGGATGTCGCGCACGGAAATGTCATAGGCTTTGGCGATACGTCCATCGGCATCGGAGACCACGGTGATTTTGCCCGCGCAAAAATCCGGGTCGGCGGAAAAGGCTTTCAGGCGTTCGATGCCATCCAGCGAAACGCCGACGATGGTCGCGCCCGCAGCGACGAATTGTTCGTACTGGACGGCAAATTCATGCGCCTGAATGTTGCAGCCGCCCGTGAAGGCGGAAGGGTAAAAATACACCACCACAGCCCCTTTGCTCAGGGCGTCCTGCAAGCGATAGTCGATGACCTTGCCCGCGACCGCGCCCCGGGCAGTGAAGCGCGGCGCGGCGCTGCCTTCCGGCAGGGCGGCGGAGACCAGCGCGGGGGCGCAAAGAGCGATCAACAGACTGGCGGTAAAAGCGTGTTTGCGTTTCATTTGAGCATCTCCTGATTTACTGGCGGGAAAGGTAATCCGAAAAAGCCTCGATGTCCGCGTCGGTCAGGGTCGCCGCAGTGTGCCCCATCACATTGCCGGGGCTGTTGGTGCGTTCCGCCGCCCGCCATTCCGTTAACTGCTTTTGCAGGTACTTGATGTGTTGACCGCCGATGATCGGGATGCCTGGGTCGACGCCGCCTTTTCCTGCCTTGCCATGACAGCTTTGGCAGGGCGGCAGACCGCGTTCGGGATCGCCCTGGGTAAACAGGGTGTGCGCTTTCTGGAATTTTGCGCCGTCAGCGCCGCCCTCTCCGTGCATGGTCGGCAGGCTGGCGTAATAGGCGGCGATGTCGAGCAGGTCCGATTCGGAAACGCTTTTCGCGTTCATTGTCATCGTGTCGTTGTTGCGCGCGCCGGTACGAAAATCGCGCAACTGTTTCATCAGGTAGTCAAGATTTTGCCCCGCCAGTTTCGGGAACTTGCCGACATTGCCGACGCCGTCGCCCATGTCACCGTTACCGTCAGGGCCGTGACATTCCTGACAGCGTTCATCATCGGATTTTGTAAAGCCCGCCTGGGCGTTGCCCTGGGCATAAGCCTGCGAGGGAAGCAGGGGCAAGGTAGCGGCGAGCAGTACGGTGTGTAAAAAGCGCATGGGGTTTAGCTCTTTTTATAAAAATTGTGGCATTCCTTGCAGGCGCGGGACAGGGCGGTCGCCGAGGCGGATGCCGAATCGAAATCCTTGCTGTCGACCTGCTGGATGATTTTCTGGGAAAGTTCCCGGCTCTTGCGGGCAAGCTCTACGGCATCCTCCGCGTCGCTCCTGGCGACATAAAATTGTTCGACCTGCGTAAAGGCATCAATCAGTTCTTTGGCGTTGTTCACCGCAGGTTCTGCGAAATGCTGGGCAACGTTGTCCGAGAGGTTGATGCTGGTGTCTTCAACATCCGTCATAAAGTCCTGGTCGATTTCGCCGGGAGTCGTGCTGATGCTGCCGATGGAATTGGCGGTGAAGGGAAGCAGGGCGATCAGTGCGATCAGTGCCGGAATTGTGTTTTTACGCATGGCGTTATCATCTCGTGATGGATTGTGAAAACATGAAGAGGGCTGACCTGTATTGCAGGCAGCCCTCTTGTCGCCGCATGGGATCAGGCGAGCAAGTCGGTGATGACCTTGCCGAAGGTTACGGTAGGACGTTCCGAACGACCATTGTTGAGATAGGTGACTTTCAGGTGGTCAAGCCCCATCGCTTGCAGGATGGTGGCGTGCAGATCGTAGGTATCCACCGCCTTGTCCTTGTCCGCCACCTGCAAACCGATGTCGTCGGTCGCGCCGTAGGTGTAACCGGGCTTGAAGCCCGCGCCCGCGACCCACTGGGTATAGCCCCAGGGGTTGTGGTCGCGTCCGGTGCCGCTCTCGCCCCAGGAGGTGCGACCGAATTCCGAAGTCCACACCACCAGCGTACTGTCCAGCAGACCACGGGATTTCAGGTCGGCGAGCAGACCGGCAATCGGCTTGTCCACCATTTTCGCCATCTGACCGTGGTTGCCGTCAATATCTTCGTGGGCGTCCCAGCTTCGACGGTTGCCTTCGGAACCGGAATTTGGCTCGAAACCGGAAACCACCTGCACGAAACGCACGCCACGTTCCACCAGACGGCGGGCGCGCAGCAGGGTGGTGCCGTAGGTTTCGCTCTCTTTGTCGTCAATGCCGTAGAGTTTTTTGGTGGTTTCCGTTTCTTTGTCCAGACTCACCGCTTCGGGCGCGGCGGACTGCATCCGGTAGGCGAGTTCATAGGATTGCTGACGGGCGAGCAATTCCGTATCCGCAGGACGGCTTTTGGTGTTGAAGGTGTTCAACCTGTTCAAGAGGTCAAGCGAAGCGCGGTGCTGGAGGGCAGTACGCTGCGGCGGCGTATCCAGGAAAAGAATCGGGGATTCGCCGGGCAGGAACGCTGTGCCCTGGAACACGGCGGGCAGGAAGCCGGAACTCCAGTTCACCGAGCCGCCGCTGGGTTCGCGGTCGCCGTTGTACAGCACCACATAGGGCGGCAGGTCGGGATTGGCGGAACCCAGCGCATAGGTAATCCAGGCGCCCAGTGAAGGACGCCCCGGAGTGACGCCGCCGGTATTCAGTTTCAGGATGGAAATGTCGTGCGTCGCGCCGACGGTGACGCTGGACTTGATGAACGTTATCTTGTCCGCGTGTTCGGCGAGATTGGGCACGAGATCGGAGAACCAGGCGCCACTTTCGCCGTACTGTTTCCAGGTACGGTTGTTCGAGGCGAACAACTGGCTGACCCCGCCCTGCGTGCTGGTCTTGATGCCCTTGGTGAAGGATTCGGGCACGCCGGTGCCCGCCAGACGTTGCAGTTCCGGCTTGTAATCGAACAGGTCGAGCGTGGAGGGCGCGCCGTTCATGTGCAGCCAGATGATGGATTTGATCTTGCCGGGAAAGTTCGTTTGGCGCGGCGCCAGAGGGTTGGCGGGGTCAATGCTGATCTCCGCGCGGGCTGCCGACAGGCTGCCCAGATTGGAACTCAGACCGGGAACAAAACCGGCCAGCGTGGCAGCGCCCAGACCGTAGCCGGACTTCTTCAGAAAATCGCGGCGTGAAGATTCGTTAAACATTCAATTACTCCTTAATCCTGGTTATTCATGCCCGCGCCGTGTTTTTGGCGCGGGCATGAGCATTGCGTTGGAAGATCAGAACCGATAGACAAACTCGTTGGAGTTCGCCACCGTGTGCACCAGATCCACCCATGCCGCTTGACGTGCCTGACTCAGTTTGGTGGCGGCATCGCCCTTCAAACCGACCGGGGTCGCCACGGCGAGCTTGTCGTTGGCCTTCAACTGTTGCGCGATGGATTTCTCTTCGCTGGCGAGGAAGTCTTTTAACGTCGCCACTTCCGCCCGGGTCGGCTTGCGGGCGAACAGCACTTCATACAGACGGTTCAACACGGCGTCCGGGTTGGCGCCCGCTTCGTTGATCAGGCGACCCGCCAGAGCTTGCGACCAATCCACCGCCACATCGCTGTTGAACAGCGCCAGCGCCTGCAAGGGCGTCGTGGTCACGTCGCGCTTGTGGTAAGCCAGTGAAGGATTGTTCGGGTCGAAGTTCTGCACCAGCGGATAGGGCAGGCTGCGACGCACAAAGGTGTAGATGGTGCGACGATTCCAGTCATCCTTGTCCTTGGAAACCGGCCAACGGGTATCCACACGACGGGTGTCAGCGGCCTGGGCAACGATGTCCGCCTGACTGCCGCCCCGACCGCGGGCAAGGAACTCGACCAGCGGCGGATAGACGCCGGGACCGCCGATTTCATCGACAAACGAACCGGATGCGTAGAGCAGAGAATCACGGATTTGCTCGGCTTCCAGACGCTTTCTCGGATACACCGCCAGCAAGTCGTTGGCAGGGTCAGCCCTGGCAACGTCGGGACGTTCGTCAGAAGATTGACGATAGACGCTGGAGAGCAGAATTTCACGATGCAGCGACTTCACATCCCAATTCTGCTTGAACCCGGTAGCCAGATAATCCAGCAGTTCAGGATGGGTCGGCCTGCCGCCCGAACGACCGAAGTTGTCCGGTGTCACCACAAAAGGCTTGTCGAAATACTGCCCCCAGACACGATTGACGAAGACCCGCGCCGTCAGCGGGTTGTTGGGGCCGACTATCCATTGCGCCAGCGCGGAACGACGCCCGGAAGAGCTTGCGCTCGGCTTGATTTCGCCCAGCTTGTCGCCGCCCAACAGCGCCGGAATACCGGGCTGAACTTCTTCCAGCGGACGCTCATGGATACCGGAGAAGCGCACGAAAGTCGGCGGCGCATCGGGATGCCCAAGCTCGGTTGCGCTGGTGAAAAAGGTGGAGCCGCGCGTAGGTTGCAGAGGACGGAACTTGTTCAGTTCAGCCGTCAACTGCTGATATTCCTTCCATTTGGCAACGCTGTTCGGGTTGTACTGGGGATGGTTTGTTTGCTCCGCGACCATACGCAGATAGGAAACAACATTCCCGTCCCCGCTGGAAGCGTAAGTCTTGTAGCGGAAATTGACCCAACGATCCAGCGGCGTCCATTCGGATTCCGGCTTGAAGACAGATTCACGCGAGTCGGTCAGGTAGCGTTCCTTGTAATACTTGACGCCATCATCACGGAACTCGTCGAGAATCGCCTTTTGTTTGGCGCGAATCTCTTTGGTCGCCTCATTGTATTTCTCGCGTTGTTCCTTGAAGGCGACGTCCCACTTGGTTTCAGTCCCTTTTTCCAGAGGAATGTTGGGGTCGAACGAGGTGTTGGCGAAGAAGGAGAGCAACTGGAAGTATTCCTTCGAGCTGATTTTGTCCGACTTGTGGTTGTGGCATTGGGCGCAACCGACGGTGGTGCCCAGAAAGGCTTCGCCCACGGTGTTTGCCATGTCCACTTCGATCTCGTACTGACGTTGAATCAGGTCGCGGGAATTGTGGTTGTCGGGATAGCCCGCCAGAAAACCCGTGGCGATGCGCGCGTCCTGCTTATTCGGCCACAGTTCGTCTCCGGCGATCTGCTCTTCCACAAAAATGTTGTAGGGCTTGTTGTCGTTGAACGCCTTGATGACGTAATCGCGGTAACGCCAGTTGTTGGCGCGCACGTTGTCATTCTGAAAGCCGGTGGTATCCGCGTAACGCGCCAGATCCAGCCAGCGACGCGCCTGACGCTCGCCAAAATGCGGCGAAGCGAGCAAACGATCCACCAGTTTTTCGTAGGCGTTCGCGGATTTGTCATTCACAAACGCGCTGACTTCTTCCGGGGTCGGCAGCAGACCCCAGGCATCCAGCGTGGCGCGGCGGATGAATACCGCCTTGTCGGCATCTCTGGAAGGCTTGATTCCTTTTTCTTCCTGTTTTGCCAGAACGAAAGCGTCAATGGGGGTACGCACCCATTGTATTTGCTGAACCGCAGGAATCCCCGGTTTGGCGATGGGCTGATAAGCCCATGTCGGACCAAGCTCTTTTTTGGCGACGGGGGCAACCTCAATACCCGCCTTGTTGTCTCCAGTCGCTGCAACGGCGATGGAAGCCGCAGAGCAGGACAGGGACAAAATCGCCAAAGAACAGGCAATTTTCTTCGTGATCATGTTCACTCCTAAAAGTTACTGCTACAAAAAATTCCAGATGTAAAAACCACACCGGATACTTCATTAACCCCTGCACGTATCAGCAACCATCGTGCCATATTTTGTAACAGGCGCAGATGTCCGCTTCCGGGTTGAAGGCAGAACTTGAAGGATTCGCGCTATCTTATTGATTTACAATTGATTTTTCAAATGATTTTCCGGCGTTTATACATCCTGTAGAGGAGAGAGGAATCCGCGTTAAACCCCCCGTTCTGGCAGCGTACTGTTGGCTCTACAGCAACTCATTGTGTTGCGGATGGCTCCACGGCAACACAATGCAACGCTTGAAAAATGGATATACGCATATTTTCATTTTCAAATAAAGTAATCCATAAAAAATATAAACGGGGCGCGTTTCAATTAACCAGAAGGGCTTGTCCGGGTCTCTTAAAAATCACCCTGGTGTTTTGTATTTCTTTTGCAAATCATTTGCCAATACTGGCGCAGTATTTGCTGTAACACTTTCGCAAATTTTTTTACATTTAATTTTCCCAACAGGAGATGCAAACATGAACACCGTCCAGGCGTTTTCGCCCAAACCGCCCACCGAACGACAGAAGGCTTTTTCTTTCCGGCGCGCGCCGCTCTTCGCCGCCATGATCAGCGGCTTTGCCCTGATGAGCGCAAGTCCGCTGTACGCTGCCGACGACGCGGAAGTTGAAGCCCTGAAAGCGGAAATCTATCGTCTGCGTCAAGAGTTGTCCGCGCAGCGTGGCGAAACCGCCCCCGCCGCTGCGGGCGAAGCTGCCTCAACCGCAGCGCCCGTTGCCGCAGGGCAGCAATATCAGCCTGAAGAACCGCAAGCCCTCGATGCCGTGGTGGTTCGCAGCCGCAACCGGATTGAACGCTTGCAGGATGTGCCGCTGTCCATCTCCGTCGTGACGGGCAAGGAACTCGACCGCCTCGCCGCCAACGACCTTTCCGAAATTGTGAAGCGCGTCGGTAATGTTTCCTGGAATCGCGGCAACCAGCGCACGTTCAGCCTTTCCATTCGTGGTCTGGGCAAAGCCGGGCAAACCGAAGCGCAAGACCCCAGCATCGGGCTGATCGTCGACGGCGTGAGCTACGCCTACAACGCGCTGGCGTCCAGCTACAACTTCCATGATATTGAGGCGGTGGAAGTCACACGCGGCCCACAAGGGACGCTGCTGGGTAAAAACAGCAGCCTGGGTTCCGTCAACTTCGTGACGCGCAAACCTTCCTTTACGCCGAGCGCGGACTACTCCCTGCTCTTTGGGGAGCATGACCGCGTGGTCGGCAAATTTGCCGCTGGCGGCCCGATTGTTGACGGCTTGCTCGCCTACCGCATTTCCGCTGTCGGCGAAAAAGGCAACGGCGACATCAAAAACCGCAGCAACAAGGATATGAGCTATCAGAACATCGAACGCTTCTCCGGTCGGGCGCAGTTCCTGCTGACGCCCAGCACGGATTTCAGCGCCCGCATCGCCCTTGAAGTCACGCCGCGCGCGGCGGAAACGACCAACGGCAGAACGACCAACACGCCTACGGCTGGCCTGCGCTATAGCAACGGGACAGCGTGGAGAGCCACAACCGCCGAGGCGGCGCTCAACCGACCTTACTTTCAGGGGGTAAAGGATTATTCCATCAACGATTACTATCGTCAGCGTTATGTCAACGCGGATAGCGCGCGCGGTCTGGTCACGGGCAGTCACGGCGCTTCCGCCGAACTGAACTGGCAGGTCGGCAGTCATA
This sequence comes from Betaproteobacteria bacterium, assembly GCA_025997095.1. Lineage (GTDB taxonomy): Bacteria > Pseudomonadota > Gammaproteobacteria > Burkholderiales > Rhodocyclaceae > Azovibrio. The sequence goes on from BNUD01000058.1 coordinate 8,766, forward strand.
CCCTGACTTCCATCACCGCCTACCGCGACTACCATTTCAACGCCGTCAATGACGAAGGCACGCCCTTCGATGTCTACCGCAATGCGGGGGGATTCTGGAATGACTACAAACAACGTAGCCAGGAATTCCGTATCTCTTCGGATAGCGGCGGCTTCGTCGATTACCAGGCGGGTCTGTATTACATCAATGTCAGTAACAGCGTCGACTATCAGCGTGACTGGGGACATGACGCGGGCGCGTGGTTTGCCAATGCCGCCCGCTACGGTCGTCTGAGCGCCGACGCAGCCGGGCAGCGTTTGCTGGCGGATTCGCTGGATGGTCTTTCCATGTCCTATAACAGCCCCACCGGTTTGCAAAAGATTCATAACACGAGTACGGCGGTGTTTGGACAAGCCAACTGGCATCTCTCCGAGCCGCTGACCCTGACGACCGGTATCCGCCTCACCCGCGAAAACCGTGAAAACTACGGCAGCAGCTTCATTCGTGACAATGGCAGAGGCGGCGCCTTGAACCCGGATGTAGTCAATGGGGTGAATCTGGGCGGTTTTAATTCCGATGCCACAGGCGCATTGGGCGCCAATTCGATAGAACAGGCCGCACTTGCCGATGCGGTTGCCCAACAGTATTTCGGAGTCGCTAACTACGGCGCGCTCACCGCCGACCAACGGCAACAGGTCGCGGATGCCAAGGCAACCCGCAGAGCCGCGATTGGCGTCGTGTTCAACAAAGCCAAAGCCAGGTCGTTTAACGACATCCAGAAAGCTTTCGTATTAAGCCCAAGCTACAAGGTCAACGAAAATCTGACCACCTACGTTTCGGCGCAGTACGGCGAAAAAGCCGGGATTTCGCAATTCACCAACGGGGTCTCCAACAAGATTGACGCGGAAAAAACCACTTCCTACGAAATTGGCTTCAAATCCGCCCTGTTTCAAAAGACCCTGATTTTGAACGCGAACCTGTATCTCACCAACGTCAAGGACTTCCAGCAATCGGTCCAGGCTTATGATGAATACACCACCAGAGCCAACAACGATGGCACGTTGTACTACACCAGCGCCACAGGCAGTGTGCCCAGAGTGCAATCCAAGGGGCTTGAACTGGACGGCGTGTATTCCGGCATCAAATACACCACCCTGCGCTTCTCGGGCGCATATACCGACGCGCGCTACAAGAAGTTCAAGAATGCCGCTCAACCCGCTGAAAACGGATACACTGGCGCGGCACCGTATCGGGATTTGTCGGGCAAGGTACTGCCGGGCGCGTCGAAATTCACCGCCAATATCGGCGTGGATTACCGGATTCCGGTCCTGAATGACAAGGAATTCCACGTTGACTTCAATACGGAGTATCACACCAAGTACTACTCGGATAACGCGCTCTCCAGATACAGCATCATCAAGGCGGGCAGCATCACCGACTTCGGTATTGGTCTGGGCGCGCGTAACCAGTCCTACGATGTCAGCCTGGTCGTGAAAAACCTCTTCGACGACGACGCCAAACTGACGAGCGGCGCGACCTCCTACACCCCCGCTCTGGGGCGTTGGATCGGCATCCAGTTTACCGGCAAGCTGTAAGCGACGAAGTTCCGTAACCCGAAAAAGCCCGTCTTCGGACGGGCTTTTTATTGCGTGCGCCCGGCATGGGCGCAGGTTTGCGAGGGTAAGTTTTTTAGTGAAGTGTTCGGATCGCTTCCGGAGAAAGTTCCGTGATACTCACAATCTCATCTATTGGCGCTCCACGACTGAGCAGCCTTCGAGCAACGGTAAGCTGAGCCGCTTCCCATCCTTCTTTTTTAGCTGCATTTTCCCGCGCCACAATATCCCGTTGCAATTTTTCGCGGGATTCGGCGAGCAGGCGGGTTTGTTCGTCTTCCGAAAGGGCAATCAGGCGGGAAACCGCTTTTTTCAGTTGAGGGTCTTTTTCTGCGATTCTCATGAATTCTTCCTCTTCAATTAGTGAAGTGTGCGGATAGTTTCCGGAGAAAGTTCTGTGATACTCACAATCTCATCTATTGGCGCTCCACGACTGAGCAGCCTTTGAGCAATGGAAAGTTGAGCCGCTTCCCAGCCTTCTTCTCGCCCTTCTTCAATTCCTTCTTTTTTAGCGGCATTTTCCCTCGCCACAATATCCCGTTGCAATTTTTCGCGGGATTCAGCAAGCAAGCGGGTTTGTTCGTCTTCCGAGAGGGCGACCAGACGGGAAACCGCTTTTTTCAGTTGGGGGTCTTTTTCTGCGATTCTCATGAATTCTTCCTCTTTGCGCGCTTTCAAAAATTCCAGCCAGTCCCAGAGCGCCGTGCCATCTTCTTCTTGCGGCAGCTTGGGCAGTTCCAGGGTGTTCACTTCCAGCAGATCGGTAAATTCCGAGCCAGTCTTGCGATCATGCAGCCGATAACAGTTATGATAGTTCCGATTTTCCGGGATTTGTACATAGTCCGTAATCAGGATGCTGATCGAACGCTTGATGCTCTGATAATCCTCACCCCTGCCAATCTGCTCCGTCACCATGCGGGCGAGGTAAAAAACCACGCGCTCCCGCATCTGCGGATGTTCGACGATCTGGATTTCGATATCGATGATTTTGCCCGTGGGGGTCTTCACCTTCACATCCAGTATCCCCTGCTTGTCGTCAGGCAACTGCCCCTTCAGCTGCGGATCAACAATCATGACTTCCTGATAATCCTCCGCAGGCAGGTCAAGCGCGGATTTCAGAAATGCCGTCAGTATCGATGTGTCTTGCGCGTCACCAAAGAGCAGCTTGAATACAAGGTCGTTACGGGGCGAAAGAACGGATTTATGCATGGTTTGATGGTGGATGATGATCGATTCCGCATTGTAGCTTGTGGCAGCCTTTACGCAAAAAAAGCCGGTCAAAACCGACTTTTCGACCTTGCGTAACTTCTACCGGGTCGATTTCCCAAACGCTCTCGCAGTAATGCCGCGTCTGCGAATGGTCCGCCGTATGCAACGCCACGGCTTCGGGGTCGTGATTGATGGCAATATTGACATGGCGACCCAGCGCCAGTTCAATGCCCGTCGATGCCCCGCCACCTCCGGCGAAGTTGTCGACGATGAGTTCGTTAGCGAGATTGAGAATGAATTGACGGTTCATCCCTCACGCTCCCTGTCCATCCCGGTCAATCCCAGGCGCGAAAAATGGCTGGCTTGCATACTGACCACATACCAGTCGACAACAATCATTTTTTCGAGGAGGTATCCCGCGTGTTCGGCGACATCATCATAGGCACGCCCGGAGAGCACAGACAGACGCTCGTGCATTTCCGGCGAGAGCCGGACGTGGACGGATTTTTTTTCCAGGTTCATTCCGAACCCTTCGCCGTGCCGAATATTCTGGCGTGAAACATGCGTATCGCATCCACGATTTCAAAGTTCGGTTTTTTGCGCGAACCACCAAGAATTGCGGATACATACGGCTGCGAAAAGCCGCACTCTTTGGCAATCTCGGCTTGCGTAAACCCTTTGTCGATGAGTTCTTTCAGGTATTTTTGGATGTTCATATGCGTAATAACTACGTAAGTAATCAGAAAAGTCAACACCATCGTAACTTCACAAGGAATTACAATAGAAATATGGAAACGCTCAAAACACGATTAAAGGAATGTCGGCTTGAGGCAGGTATTTCGCAAGAAGAACTTGCCCGCCGTGCGCGGCTCAAGAACCAGTCCATCATCGGCGCGCTAGAATCTGGAAGTCGTAAAACGTCTTCTTACATTCCCGCCATTGCCGTCGCGCTTGGCGTGGAATCCCTCTGGCTTGCCGAGGGTCGCGGGCAGAAGCGCAGGGACGGCGGCGAGCCGGAAACCGTTGACCTGGAATTCCACTCCGACCTCTTCCCCGTCAAACGCTACAACGTTGTCGCATCCTGTGGCATCGCCGGGTGCGCCATCGAGTTTCACGAAGCCGAAAAAGAACTGCCCATCTTCTTTCGGCGTGACTGGATCGCCAGGGGCGGCTATAAACCCGAAAACCTCGCCGCTCTTAAAGTCACGGGCAACAGCATGGAGCCGAACCTGTGGGATGGCGATCTGGTGGTCATCAACCGCGCCGACGTTACGCCCAAAAATGGCGCGGTCTTTGCCGCCAACCACGAAGGCGAGTGCATCATCAAACGGCTACGCCGGGGGGCAGAGCGCTGGCAGCTTGAAAGCGACAATCCCGACAAATGCCGCCACCCCGCCGAACCCTGCACGGAGCGCACCATTCTCATCGGGCGCGTGGTTTATAAGCAGAGCGAGGTCATCTGAAAAAGCATCTTGCGGCGCAAAATTCATATATTGCGTAAAAATTGCTTGCATAATTTTACGCAACAGGTAAAATGCAGACATGGAAAAGAAAAAGCCGCACTACCTGTTAAAAGACATCAAAGCCGCCGTCGCCAGCAAGGGGCTGGCGTGTTTTACCCTGACGGCGCGGGCAGGGTTTCGCAGGATGGGGCTGCAACTTGCCGACGCGCTGGCAACCATTGCCGCGCTGGAACCCCGTAATTTTTATAAATCCATGACCACGCATACCGACCACAGCGCCTGGCAAGACGTGTATTACGCCGAAACGCCCGGCAAAAAAACCGCTTACATCAAATTCACCCTCTGCGAAGGCAGAGTGGTAATTCAGTTCAAGGAGAAATAACCATGCAACCCACCAGAAAACCCCGCTACTGCCTGCAATGCGACGATGGCACCGTGCTGGAACTGGGCGTCAGGGATGTCACCGTGACCGAAGGCGCGGTCTCCAGAATCGCGCCCGACATCGCCGGATGGCATTGCCCAAAATGCGGCGAGATCGAGTTTATTGATGAGGATAGCTCCACCCGACACATGGCGGTATTGGATGCCGTGTTTGAAGAGGTGAACGCCGACAAAAACAGCTTTATCCGCCAGATTCGCAAAAAACTGGGCTTGCGTCAGGCAGAGGCGGGGCAGCTTCTGGGCGGCGGCGTTTCCGCCTTCTCCGATTACGAGCGCGGCAAACGCCAACCGCACAAGGCAGTCGTGCTCCTCTTGAAACTCCTGAACCGCCACCCCGAACTGCTGAACGAAGTACGGGCGGTCGCGTAAGTCAGCGATACTCGCCGCCCTTTGAACAAACCGCCCACGGGCGGTTTTTTTGTGCCCGCGCACGGCGGGGATGAATGTAGCACAGCAAATTAATTGCTTTTGTGCTTGATATTTGTAAATTACTTAAGCAATAATCCACCTATCGACACAGCAAACCCTGCGAGCCGGGGGAGCCGTCCCAGAAGCAACAAGCGCCAGAACACCGGCCAGTCCCTCTGCCACCGGCAAGGAATGGGCGAGTAGCGGGAAGCACGGCACAGCACGTCGAAACAGGAAGCTCTACGCGCCGGAACTGTTGATGGGCTTGTCGACCGTCGAAGAGGAGAGGGCAGCATCATGGATGCCGTTCCCGATGGGCGCGGCGGTTATTCCGTGGAGATTGAAACCCTCAAAGCGGATGCGTCTGCGCCCGCCAAAGAACCCGCGCCCGTAGTAGAAACCATTGACGGCGAAACGGGCGAAATCATCCCCGAATCGCCGAAACCGGAACCGGAAGACCTCTCGTTCAGTCGACCTTACTTTCAGGGGGTAAAGGATTATTCCATCAACGATTACTATCGTCAGCGTTATGTCAACGCGGATAGCGCGCGCGGTCTGGTCACGGGCAGTCACGGCGCTTCCGCCGAACTGAACTGGCAGGTCGGCAGTCATACCCTGACTTCCATCACCGCCTACCGCGACTACCATTTCAACGCCGTCAATGACGAAGGCACGCCCTTCGATGTCTACCGCAATTCGGGGGGATTCTGGAATGACTACAAACAACGTAGCCAGGAATTCCGTATCTCCTCGGATAGCGGCGGCTTCGTCGATTACCAGGCGGGTCTGTATTACATCAATGTCAGTAACAGCGTCGACTATCAGCGTGACTGGGGACATGACGCAGGCGCGTGGTTTGCCAATGCCGCCCGCTACGGTCGTCTGAGCGCCGACGCAGCCGGGCAGCGTTTGCTGGCGGATTCGCTGGATGGTCTTTCCATGTCCTATAACAGCCCCACCGGTTTGCAAAAGATTCATAACACGAGTACGGCGGTGTTTGGACAAGCCAACTGGCATCTCTCCGAGCCGCTGACCCTGACGACCGGTATCCGCCTCACCCGCGAAAACCGTGAAAACTACGGCAGCAGCTTCATTCGTGACAATGGCAGAGGCGGCGCCTTGAACCCGGATGTGGTCAATGGGGTGAATCTGGGCGGTTTTAATTCCGATGCCGCAGGCGCATTGGGCGCCAATTCGGTAGAACAGGTCGCGCTTGCCGATGCGGTTGCCCTACAGTATTTCGGAGCCGCAACCTACGGCGCGCTCACCGCCGACCAACAACAGGTCGCGGATGCCAAGGCAACCCGCAGAGCCGCAATTGGCGTCGTGTTCAACAAAGCCAAAGCCAGGTCGTTTAACGACATCCAGAAAGCTTTCGTATTAACAGGATGTTGAAAAGCCCCGCCCCAAATTATGTATATGTTATAATTAACCCGTTCGAGAACCGGGAGCAATCAATGCGTGGGCAAGACATAAGTCAGGGGGAGATGTTCAGTTATCGGACGCTGGAAGAACGGATACCGCAGGATCATCCGTTACGGAAACTTCGGGTACTTGTGGATG
>BNUD01000059.1 GCA_025997095.1 Betaproteobacteria bacterium
CGTGCACCAGACGGTATATTTGATTGCCGGATTAATAAGATAAAATCCGGCATTTGTTTTTCTGCTGACGCAAAGGACTCGCTCATGGTCATCCCTCTTCTCACCGCCCTTTCTCCACTCGATGGTCGCTACGCGGGCAAAGTGGATGCCTTGCGTCCGCATTTTTCGGAATCCGGGCTGATTCACCGCCGTTTGCAAGTGGAAATTGCATGGCTGAAGGCACTGGCTGCCGAAGCGCATTTCGCCGAAATTCCCGCTTTTTCCGCCCAAACCATCGCCGAACTGGAGGCGCTGGTGACAAACTTTGGCGCGGAACAGGCGGGCGAAGTGAAAGCCATCGAAGCGACGACCAACCACGACGTGAAGGCGCTGGAATACTGGATCAAGTTCAAAACGCAGTCGAACGCCGAAGTCACAAGGGTGAGCGAATTCATCCACTTCGCCTGTACCTCGGAAGACATCAACAACCTCTCGCACGGCTTGATGCTGAAAGCGGCGCGGGATGAGACGCTGTTGCCGGAACTGGACAAAATCATCGCCCGTCTGCGCGAACTGGCGCATGAGCTTGCCGATACGCCGATGATGTGCCGCACGCACGGGCAACCCGCCACGCCTTCGACAATGGGCAAGGAGCTGGCGAATGCGGTCTATCGGCTGGAACGCGCCCGTGCCCGCATTGCGGCGGTGAGCCTCACGGGAAAAATCAATGGCGCGGTCGGCAATTACAACGCGCATCAGGTCGCCTATCCCGATTTCGACTGGGAGGGCTTCGCCCGTCGTTTTGTCGAAGGTCTGGGGCTGGAATTCAATCCCTACACCATCCAGATTGAGCCGCACGACGCGCTCGCCGAACTGTTCGACGCCTTCGCCCGCGCCAACACCATCCTTGTGGATTTGAACCGCGACGTGTGGGGCTACATCGCTTTGGGCTATTTCAAGCAAAAATTGAAAGAAGGCGAAGTCGGCTCTTCCACCATGCCGCACAAGGTGAATCCGATTGATTTTGAAAATTCCGAAGGCAATCTGGGGCTTGCCAACGCGCTCTTGAAACACCTCGCCGAAAAGCTGCCCATTTCCCGCTGGCAGCGCGATCTCACCGATTCGACCGTGCTCAGAAATATGGGCGTCGCGCTGGGTTACACCCTGCTTGCTTACGACTCGCTCACGCGCGGTTTGGGCAAACTGGAAGTCAATGCGGGGGCGATGCAAGACGATCTGGACGCCAACTGGGAACTGCTCGCCGAACCCATCCAGACCGTGATGCGCCGCTACGGAATCGAAAAACCCTACGAAAAACTGAAGGCGTTGACCCGTGGCGCCCGTGTCTCCCGCGAGGGGATGCAAGCCTTCGTGCAGACGCTGGACATCCCCGCCGCCGCCAAAGCCGAACTTCTGCAACTGACGCCCTGGGATTACATCGGCAAGGCGGCGTTACTTGCGCGGAGCATCTGACATGAGTTTTGCCGAAAATCTGAAAAAAATGCCCGGCGTCTCCCACCTCGCCGCCATCCTGCTGCTGGACGCGGCAGGCAATGAAGTCGCCCGTATCGACAACAAACCGGGCAGCGCGGGTTCCGTATCGCTCTACAACCATCTGGCGCAAACCTACGGTTCGCTCACGCAGGAAGCCGCCCGCAAGGGGCTGGAACTCTACGCCGAACACAGCGAAGACGCCCGCCTCTATCCCGGCAAACATCCCAACATCGACCGCCTGCTTGCCATCGCGGAAGGCGCGCCCGTGCTGCGAATCAAGCACCAGTTTGCGCTTTGATGTTGCAGTGCAAACAAAGATGTAACAGAGTGTGAGCAAGGCGGTGAAAAGCCGCGAAATCCAAAAATGACTGCTTTATAATCCCCGCTTTCCTGTCTGTTCAGACGGGATTTCCCACAAACATCCATTCAACAACACACGGAGAAAACCCTATGCTGAAACAACTCACCCTCGCCGCCGTCGCCCTGACCTTCACCAGCGCCGCGTTCGCGCAACAGGCGCTGAAACCCGAACAGGCCATCAAGTACCGTCAGGCGGCTTACAGTTTCGCCAGTTGGAATATGGGCAAAATCAAGGCGAACGTTGAAGGCGCCAACTACAACAAGGCGGAAGTCATCGCCGCCGCACAGGCCATCGCCTCTGTCGCCAATTCCGGTCTGGGCGCGCTGTACATCCCCGGTTCCGACAAAGACGTGGGCGCGGTCAAAACCAAGGTCACGCCGGAAGCCTTCGCCGCCGACAAGCAACAAGACCTTGCCAAGGTCGCCATCGCTTTCGGCAAGGAAGCCAACGAACTCGCCAAAGTCGCCGCCACCGGCGACGCCGCTGCGGTGAAAGCCCAATTCGGCAAAGTCGGCGGCACCTGCAAGGCTTGCCACGACGATTTCCGCCAAAAGTAAGTTTGGGATTTGAACGTGAAAAAAGGGCGACCCTGCGGGGTCGCCTTTTTTGTGGGCGGTTCTGCTGCTCGTAGGTTGGGAAAGCCGATGAGCGGCGCATCCCGACGTACTGTCGGGTTCATCTTCGCTTGCCCATTGACCTACGCGTTGGGAGCGATGGCGTCCTCGCCATCGGCAGGCGGCGAGACGGCTTGCCCGACAAAAATCGGTTGTGCTTCACTGAATCGTTAACTGTTGGGTTCTTCCTGCGGCTTACCCAACCTGCGAGAAATCGCAGGGGCGATCTTCGTCAAAAAACTGACCGGAAATTGCCGCCAGTGGCAGATACATCGTGAGCGCCTGACCCAGAAGCGGCTTGAATCCGTAGCGCGTATAAAAAGCCCTGGCGTCATCGTTCTTGGCATCCACGGTCAAGGCATAGGCGGCGACATGGGTCCGCGCGATAAGGCAACGATCCGTGGCAGAGGCGATCATCCGCTTGCCCAAGCCTCGTCCCTGCCAGTCAACATGGCAGGCAAGGCGACCCAGGCGAAAGCAGGGGATGGGGTAGCGCGGCAGTTTTCGCCGCTCGCGTTCATCCAGCAGCGCGCAGGCGATTTCGGCTGCGCTCAATGTGTAGTAACCCAGGATTCGTTCGGGCGCTTCGGGTTCAACCAGAACATACGTTGAACTGATGCTGCATTTGCGGTGCTGGTCGGCGTAACGCTGCAAATAGTCGTTGAGCGCCAAAACGCCGCAATCGAAGTCGGCGCGGTTGTGAATTTTGGGGTCAAGCGGCTGTTCCTCAAACACGCCGGACATCCCGCCGCGCGTGTTCCAGCGCGTCTTTGAGCGCGGGGTTTGGCGTGAAGGCGGCATCCAGCGAGTCGACAAATGCCTTGAAATCCCCCGGCGACAGCGTGATGCGCGATTCGTGTTCCAGCAGTTCCTGTGCCTTTTCCTTTGCCGCATTACGCACGAAGCCCGCCATCGTCGTGCCCATCAAGGCGGCGGCCTGTGCAAAAATGTTCTTGTCTTCCTGATTGAGTTTGAGGTCAAAGCGCGCGCTGATGGCCGTCATGATGATTTTCTCGTCCAATATCCTGTACGGTATTTTGCTGTACTTCTGACAAAGTAACAAGTGTTGCGGGGGGATGAGCAAAGCATGATTCCTCCCGTGCCGCCAGCCCTCGCTTCGCTCTGTCAAAACCCGCACATGATGTCGGGCTACTTGCCGCGCTCCTCACGCTTGCGTCATTTTCCTGTAACACAGGCTTCGTAGCCTGTGGTCTCCGTCACGACCTTTACAGGAGTATCGTCATGCAAGATTACGCCATCCGCATTTATGAGCCGGATCATGGGCAGTGCTATGTGGAATTTCTGTTTGCAACGCTCTCGGAAGAGGGCTATGCCAGATTTCCCGGCATTGAGGTTGCGAAAGCGACTTTCAAAACATTGGGGCATCAACCGGAAGAGATGATCCGGGCGTTTGGAAGGTTTTTGCAGGACAACATGCTTCACCTCACCCCGGAGCAGACATTGCGCCCGCTTAATGCCCTTTAATTTTGAGCGTTTTCGTCATCTTCCTGTCACACAGCTTCTCTAATCTGGCGTCTCACGGCGCGCTTTTTACAGGAGAATCGTCATGCAGGATTGCGTTATTCGGGTTTCGGAATTAAACAAGACATTCGGGGCGAAGCAGGTTTTGTTTGACCTCTCGCTGGATATTGCGCGTGGCGAAATGGTGGCGTTGATCGGGTCTTCCGGGTCGGGCAAATCAACTTTGTTGCGGCATCTCTCCGGTCTTACGCGGGCGGATCATCCAAAGCAGGATGAATCCGGGCATATTCATGTGATGGGGGATGTCATCCAGCAACATGGGCGCTTAAGTCGCAATGTGCGGCGGCACCGTTCAAAAATCGGTTACGTTTTTCAGCAGTTTAATCTGGTGGGACGTTTGAGCGTGATGGAAAACGTTTTGCTGGGGCATTTGGGCAGAATTCCACGTTGGCGCGGCGCGTGTCGTCTTTTTTCCGAATCCGAGAAAAAAGCGGCAATGACCTCATTGACGCGCGTCGGCATGGCGGAGTTTTGTGACAGGCGGGCTTCCACATTATCCGGCGGGCAGCAGCAACGGGTTGCCATCGCTCGCGCCTTGACGCAGCGGGCGGAAGTGATTCTGGCGGATGAGCCGATTGCTTCGCTCGACCCGGAATCCGCAAAAAATGTGATGGATATTCTCGCCGACATCAACGCGACGGATAAAACCACCGTGCTTGTGTCCTTGCACCAGATTGATTATGCGCGTGAGTATTGCCCGCGCACGGTGGCGTTAAAAAAAGGGCGTATCCACTATAACGGGGCGACGCATTCCTTGTGCGATAGTCGCCTGGCGCAAATTTATGGCGCGGAAGTCGCTGAAATCGTGACGCCGCTTCATGGTGATCCGGCAACATTTGTCCGCCAGATGGCAATGGCCTGATGGCTTCAACAGTCTTTTTTTACAGGATGAAAATCATGCGTAATTTTTTCAAAACGATGGTGTGTTCGCTTGCGCTTTGCGCTGTGTTTGCAGGCGTGGCGAGGGCGGAAGCGCCGAAAGAAATCAATTTCGGGTTGATTTCAACGGAGAGTTCAACCAAATTGCGCGATGCGTGGGATCCGTTGTTCGCGGACATGAGTCGCGCCATCGGCATTCCCGTCAAAGGGTTTTTTGTGACCGATTACGCCGGAGTGATTCAGGGGATGCGCTTTAACAAGGTGGATATTGGCTGGTTTGGCAATAAATCCGCCATAGAAGCCGTGGATCGCGCGGAGGGTGAAGTGATTGCCCAGGCGGTGAATCCCGATGGCAAGGTGGGCTATTACAGCGTGCTGATTGCCCACAAGGACAGCCCTTATAACGCCGTATCCGATGTGTTGAAAAACGCCAAAGACATTGTATTTGGCAATGGCGACCCCAATTCGACTTCCGGTTATCTGGTGCCGGGTTATTATGTGTTTGCAAAAAACGGCGTGGATGCCAAAAAAATCTTCAAGCGCACCCTGAATTCCAGCGCCGAAAGCAATGCGCTGGCGGTCGTAAATAAACAGCTTGATATTGCGACCTGCTCCAACATGGCGCTGGAACGTCTGGAAACCACCCAGCCCGACAAGGCCGCCCAATTGAAAGTGGTCTGGCAATCGCCGCTGATTCCGGGCGACCCCATTGTATGGCGCAAAGGTCTGGATGCAAACGTCAAGGAAAAAATCCGGAATTTTCTTCTGAATTACGGCAAAACCGAAGAAGAAAAGAAAATCCTGAATAACCTGACCTGGGGATCGTTCCGCGCTTCCAGTAATGACCAGCTTTTGACGATACGCCAGCTTGAACTCTTCAAGAAACAAACGGAGTTGGCGCAAGACAATACGCTTTCGGAAAAAGACAAATCCGCCAGATTGAAAACCCTGGATCGTGAATTGTCAGAACTCGATGCGCGTATGAAAAAACTGCAAGCGGGCAAGTAAGCAACCGCAAGCCACAAACCGGAATTACATGCCATGACTGATGTCCTTGCCTTCCCCGCCAAACCCGCAAGCCGAACGCGGCTTTGGCGTGACGGATTCAAACTCTTCGGCTGGGGGCTGCTGCTCGCTTTTTTAAGCTGGTCGTGGCAAAGCGCGGAAATATCCCCCACGCGGCTCATATCGGACGCCGACAACATGGCGACGCTGGTCGGGGATTTTTTTCCGCCCGATTTCAGTTCGTGGCGGTTTTATCTGGAAGAAATGCTGGTCACGCTGCATATCGCCCTGTGGGGCACGCTGCTGGCGATTGTGTGCGCGATTCCTTTGGGGCTGTTGAGCGCGGAGAACATCGCGCCCTGGTGGATATTGCAGCCGGTGCGCCGGGTGATGGACGCTTTGCGTTCCATCAATGAAATGGTGTTTGCCATGATTTTTGTCGCGGCGGTGGGGCTGGGGCCTTTTCCCGGCGTGCTGGCGCTCTTTGTTCATACGACGGGTGTGTTGGCGAAACTGTTTGCCGAAGCGGTGGAAACCATTGACCCCGGCCCCGTGGAAGGCGTGCGCGCGACCGGCGCCAGCGCCTTGCAGGAAATCATTTTCGGCGTCATCCCGCAGGTCATGCCCTTGTGGATTTCTTATTCCCTGTACCGCTTTGAATCGAATGTCCGCTCGGCGACCGTCGTCGGCATGGTGGGCGCGGGCGGCATCGGGGTGATTTTGTGGGAATCCATTCGCGGCTTTCAGTTTCAGCAAACCTGCGCGGTGATGGTCATCATCATCGTCTCCGTCAGCGTGCTGGACGTGGCTTCCCAGTCTTTGAGAAAGCGGTTTATCTAGTCAATTTTTACGGAACAACATGAATACCCAACCCCAACCTGAAACCCAAAAAAGGCAGCAGTGGATGTACGCGCTCTCGCACGCCCGATTAGCGGAACTGGAAGTTTTTGAGCCGCAATTGAAAGCCGCCGACTGGCAATTGATTCGTCCGCCTGAAATCGGCATGGCGATGGTGCGCGGGCGCATGGGCGCATCCGGCGCGCCCTTTAATCTGGGCGAGATGACCGTGACGCGCTGCGTGGTCAGAAACCATGAAAACCGCACGGGCTACAGCTATATCGCCGGACGCAGCAAAAAACACGCGGAACTCGCCGCGCTCGCCGACGCGCATTTGCAGGGCGAGCGGCAAGCCGATTGGCTCTCCGACCTGATCGAACCGTTAAACGCACAGCGGCGTGCGCGCGTCTCCAGGCAAGCAGCGGAAGCCGCCCAGACCAAAGTTGATTTCTTTACCCTGGTGCGAGGAGAAAACGATGCATGACGACAGCTTGCTGCAACCGGGATTGGGCAATCCTGTGCTGGACGCGCTCCACGTTTTTCGCGCCGCCTTGACCGCCATGAGCGAGCCGGGCATTGAAACGACGCTCCCGGAAGCGACGCCGATGGCATCCCTTGCCCCCGCAACCTGGGCTTTGCTCTTGAGTACGCTGGACGCGAACACTCCGGTGTGGATTTCGCCCCATCTGGATTCCCCCGCACTACGCGCCAATCTGGTTTTTCATTGCGGCTGCCCCATTGTGGCGGAACGCGGCAAGGCGGATTTCGCCGTGCTGTCTTTTGCGGATGCCTTCGATTTGCGGGAATTTAACGCCGGAGACCCGCGCAGGCCGGATTTGTCCTGCACCCTGATCATTCAGTTGCCCACCTTGCAAGGCGGCGTGCCCATGCACTGGATGGGCGCGGGCATTCTGGGCGAGCGTCGGGTTACCTTGCCGCTTGACGAAACCTTCTGGATCGAGCGCGCCCGCAGGAGCGCTTTTCCGCTGGGGCTGGATATTTTTTTCACCTCGGGAAGTTGTCTTCTGGGCTTGCCGCGCACGACGCGCGTCATCAACGCCCGCATCGAGACGGCGCCCGCTTATGCTCTGGAGGGCGCTTAAATGTATGTCGCTGTCAAAGGGGGCGAAAAGGCGATCAGGAACGCGCATCGTCTGCTCGCCCATAAGCGTCGCGGCGATCCTGCGTTGCCCGAAATATCGGTCGCGCAGATCGAAGCGCAAATGCATTTGTCGGTTGCGCGCGTCATGGATGAAGGCGCGCTCTACGATACACAACTCGCGGCGTTGGCGTTAAAACAGGCGGCGGGCGATCAGGTGGAAGCCATCTTTCTCTTACGCGCCTACCGCACCACGCTGCCGCGTTTTTGCGTCAGCAGTCCGCTTGAGACGGAGACCATGCGGGTCGCCCGCAGGATTTCCGCCATTTACAAAGACCTCCCCGGTGGGCAGCGTCTGGGCGCGACCTTCGACTACAGCCATCGTCTGCTGGATTTTTCGCTACTGGCGGCGGGCGAATTGCCCGAACCGCTGGCGTCTACCGAAAATCCGGCGGAAGACCCCGCGCCGTGTCCGCATGTGCTGAATCTGCTGGCGGAAGAAGGGTTGGTGAAAACGGAAGCGGCGGCAGAAGCGGCGACCGAGGATGACATTCCCGACATCACCCGCCAGCCGCTGACTTTTCCGTCTTCCCGCGCCAGTCGCTTGCAGATACTGGCGCGCGGCGACGAAGGATTTTTGCTGGCGATGGCGTACTCCACGCAGCGCGGTTACGGGCGCAACCATCCCTTTGCCGGAGAAATCCGGGTGGGGACGGTGGATGTCTGGCTGGAAGCGGAAGAAATCGACTTTCCCGTTCCGGCGGGCGAAATCGACCTGACCGAATGCGAAATGGTCAATCAGTTTGTCGGCAGCAAAGACATCGCGCCGCAATTTACCCGTGGCTATGGGCTTGCCTTTGGCAGCGCGGAACGCAAGGCGATGGCGATGGCATTGGTCGACCGCGCGCTGCGCGCGCACGAATACACCGAGGAAATCACCTCGCCCGCGCAGCAGGAAGAATTCGTATTGGCGCATTGCGACAACGTGGAGGCGGCGGGCTTTACGTCGCACTTGAAGCTGCCGCACTACGTCGATTTTCAATCGGAACTGGGGCTGATTCGCAAACTCCGAGCCGAGCACGCGCAAAAACACGCCGCGACCGAGGACGCATCAACGCACCACCAACCGCTTCAGGTGACGCCATGACCAACAAAACAACAAGGGCGGCGGAAGGCTACAACTTCGCCTATCTGGATGAAGAGACCAAGCGCATGATTCGGCGCGGTCTTCTGAAGGCGGTCGCCATCCCCGGTTTTCAGGTGCCCTTCGGCGGGCGCGAAATGCCGCTGCCTTATGGCTGGGGCACGGGCGGGATGCAGGTGACGGCCGCCATTCTCTCGCCGGAAGACATCCTGAAAGTCATCGATCAGGGCGCGGACGACACCACCAACGCCGTTTCCATCCGCGCGTTTTTCGAGCGTACCGCCCGTGTCGCCACCACGACCCGCACCGGGGAGGCGACCATCATCCAGACGCGCCACCGCATTCCAGAGACGCCGTTAAAGTCGGGGCAGATCATGGTGTTTCAGGTGCCGATTCCAGAGCCGTTGCGCTTCATCGAACCTTCCGAGACCGAGACCGCCACCCTGCACGCGCTCGCCGATTACGGCGTGATGCACGTCAAGCTCTACGAAGACATCGTGGCGCACGGGCATATCGCCACCTGCTACGCCTACCCGGTGGAAGTGGGCGACCGCTACATGATGGACCCTTCGCCCATTCCGCGCTTTGACAACCCCAAACTCCACATGAACCCCGCGCTCATGCTCTTTGGCGCCGGGCGCGAAAAGCGGCTGTACGCGGTGCCGCCTTACACCAAAGTGGTCAGCATTGATTTTGAAGATTATCCGTTTGAGGCGCAGCGGCAAGAGGGCGTTTGCGCGATTTGCGGCAGCGCAAACACCTATCTCGATGAACTGATCATGGACGATCAGGGCACGCGCAATTACGTGTGCTCCGATACCGACTATTGCCAGGAACACGCCCAACCGTCAGGAAGCCGCCCATGAATCTCGCCTTGAAAAATCCCATGCCGATTGCGGATGAAAACGCCGCCCTGTCATCAACGCTGCCGCTCTTGAAGGTGCATCAGCTCACAAAGCTCTTTGGTCACGAGAAGGGTTGTCAGGATGTGAGTTTTGACCTCTACCCCGGCGAAGTGCTGGGGCTGGTGGGCGAATCCGGTTCCGGCAAATCCACCTTGCTCTCCGTGCTCTCCGGGCGAATGCCGCCGGACAGGGGCAGCGTCCAATATGCCGAAGACAGCGCAGAGGACAACGCCAACTGGCTGGATATTTACGCGGCGGGAGAAGCCAGACGGCGGCAACTGCTGCGTACCGAATGGGGGTTTGTGGAACAAAACCCGCGTGACGGATTGCGGATGTCGGTCTCCGCCGGCGCCAACATCGGCGAGCGTCTGATGGCGCAAGGCGTGCGCCATTACGGTCAATTGCGTGAGACCGCGCTCCACTGGCTGCAACAGGTGGAAATCGACGCCGCCCGCGTGGATGACCCGCCCCGCGCTTTTTCCGGCGGGATGCAACAGCGTTTGCAGATCGCCCGCAATCTGGTTTCAAGCCCGCGCCTCGTCTTTATGGACGAGCCAACCGGCGGTCTGGATGTCTCCGTGCAGGCGCGCATTCTGGATTTGCTGCGAAGTCTGGTGCGCGAACTCGATCTTGCCGTGATTCTGGTCACGCACGATCTGGCGGTCGCGCGTCTGCTGGCGGATCGCCTGCTGGTCATGCGCCGCTCCCGCGTCGTCGAAACGGGGCTGACCGACCAGATTCTCGACGACCCCCAACACCCCTACACCCAGTTGCTGGTGTCTTCCGTTTTACAGGCATAAGGCTATGGATACGATCATCAAGGTTGCCGGAATCTCCAAAAAATTCGTCTTGCACCAACAGCACGACGTGACCTTAAACGTGTTGAGCGAAATCAGTTTCGAGGTACGAAAAGGCGAATGCCTCGTGCTGGCGGGGCGCTCGGGCGCTGGCAAATCCACCCTGTTGCGGATGCTCTACGGCAATTATCTGACCGAAACCGGCAGCATCCAGATGCGACACGATAACCGCTGGCTCGAACTCGTGGGCGCAAACCCACGGCAAATCATGGCGGTCAGGCGGCACACCCTGGGTTACGTGAGCCAGTTTTTGCGCGTGATCCCGCGCGTTCCCACCATCGAGGTGGTCATGGAACCCGCGCTGCTGCGCGGCATTCCCGCCGCCCACGCCAGAAGAAGGGCGGAGACATTACTTGCTCGTCTCAACATTTCCGAACGGCTCTGGTCGCTTGCGCCCGGCACTTTTTCGGGCGGGGAACAGCAGCGCGTCAATATCGCGCGCGGCTTCATGGTGAACTGGCCTGCCCTGCTGCTGGATGAACCCACCGCCTCACTGGACGACACCAACCGCCGGGTCGTACTGGAACTGATTGAAGAAGCCAAAGCGGAGGGCAGCGCGCTCATCGGGATTTTCCACGATGAAAAAGCGCGTACAAAAGTTGCCAGCCGTCTGCTTGATATGGAAAGCGAGGAAATCAACCATGTCTGACGAAATGATTTTAACCAATGCCCGCGTCGTGACCGCCGACCAGGTGTTTCATGGCTCGGTGCTGGTGCGCGACGGACGCATTACCGATCTGGACGACAAGCCAAGCGCCCTGCCGCAAGCCGTTGACCTCGAAGGCGATTACCTGATGCCCGGCTTGATCGAATTGCATACCGACAATCTGGAAAAACACATGACGCCGCGCCCCGGCGTCGACTGGCCTTCGCTGTCGGCGGTCATCACCCACGACGCGCAAGTGATCGCGTCGGGCATCACCACCGTGCTGGACGCCATCTCCATTGGCGACATCAATCCGCGCGGGCAGCGGCTCGCCAAACTCTCCCCGATGGTGGATGCCATCGAACAGGCCGAAAAAAACGGCCTGACCCGCGCCGAGCATCACCTGCATCTGCGCTGCGAAGTGGTGCATCCTGAAACGCAGGATGTTTTTGAACGTCTGGCGGCTAACCCGCGCCTGTCGCTGGTTTCGATTATGGATCACTCGCCGGGGCAACGTCAGTTCGTCAATCTCGACAAATACCGCACCTACTACATGGGCAAGTATTCGCTGAACGCCGAAGAAATGGATGAACTGATGCACCGCCAGATCAGAAACGCCCAGAATAACAGCGACCGCCAGAGAAAAGCCATCGCCGCCCACTGCGCCCGCCAGAACGTGCCGCTGGCAAGCCACGACGACGCGACCGCCGCGCATGTTCACGAATCCATTGGTCTGGGCATGGCGATTGCGGAATTCCCCACCACGGCGGAGGCCGCCAGCGCCTCGCACCAGAAGGGGCTGAAAGTGATGATGGGCGCGCCCAACATCATTCGCGGCGGCTCGCATTCCGGCAATATCGCCGCAAGTCATCTCGCCAAAGAGGGCGTGCTCGATATTCTTTCCAGCGATTATTACCCTTCCAGCCTGCTTGCCGCCGCCATGAAACTCACGGAGCCGGACGTGGGTTTTTCTCTGCCGGAAGCGATTCGCACCGTCAGCAAAACGCCGGCGGAAACCGTGGGCTTATGCGACCGGGGCGAAATCAAGGCAGGGCTTTTCGCCGATTTGATTCAGGTGCGCGCCCATCACGGGCACCCCCTCATCCATCAGGTCTGGAAACAGGGCAGGAGGGTCTTTTGATGCAAGGCGCGTTAATCTACCTCATGGGGCCGTCCGGCACCGGCAAAGACAGTCTGCTCACCGCCCTTCGCCAAAGTGACGCCAAAAATCTGCTCATCGCGCATCGCTACATCACCCGCCCCGTCAACTCGCGGGACGATGAACAGCATGTTTTTTTAAGCGAAGCGGAATTTCAGGGCAGGCGTCAGCGCGGATTATTCTCGCTGGACTGGCAGGCGCACGGCGACGCTTACGCAATCGGCACGGAAGTGGATAACTGGCTACAGTACGGGTTTTGGGTGGTCGTGAATGGTTCGCGGGAATATTTGCCAACGGCAAAGGCAAAATATGGCCAGCGTCTGCTCCCCGTCTGCCTGCTCGTGACCCCTAAAACGCTGGAAAAACGCCTGGTCACACGCGGACGCGAAAACGCGGAACAAATCGCCCAGCGTCTGGAACGCGCCGGAAAATATCAGGACAATCTCCCCGACGACTGCCTGTTTTTGCATAATGAAACCGACATCGAAGACGCCGCCAAAAGATTTTTGCAACTCACGCAGGATATTC
The DNA here is from genome assembly GCA_025997095.1 of Betaproteobacteria bacterium. Taxonomy (GTDB): domain Bacteria; phylum Pseudomonadota; class Gammaproteobacteria; order Burkholderiales; family Rhodocyclaceae; genus Azovibrio. The sequence continues at coordinate 13,050 of BNUD01000059.1, forward strand.
TGGGCGAGCAATCCACCCCGTCCTTGCATTTCTCCCGCCCTGCATGGCACCCGGAAATCGCGTATTCGGGGTTGTAGGTTGGGCAAGTCTGATGTCGGGCACATGAAACATGCCCGTACCTACAAACCCCAGCGAATGCCCAACCCCCCCCCGCGTCATTGCGAGGAGCGTAGCGACGTGGCAATCTCCCCATCGCAGCCGAGAAAAGCCACGTCGCTACGCGCCTCGCTTTTGACGGCAAGCGGAGTTTCTCGCAGGATGCGTCAGGCTTGCTTGCAATTAGAAACAATTCTAAACAGGAAATCGCGTATTCGAGTTGCAGGGGCGTGTTAGGCTGCCGGATTCACTGAATCTGCGCGAAAAACCGCACAGGCTGGTGAATTCAGACGTTAGCAGTCAACATCACATCAGGAGAACCGTATGAAATATAAGCACATCGCACGCACTCTGGGCGCATTCGCGTTCCTGCTCACCCCGCTGTCCGCATGGGCAGGGGACGTTCCGCCCGCAGACAGCAAACCGCTCTCGGAAATTCTCAAGGCGGTAGAACAACAGAAGCTGGGGGTCATTTCGGAGAGCGAGTTCGATAACGATTTTTGGGAATTAAATGACGGTTTCTGGAAGGTCAAGGTTTGCAATGCTGGCGCCTGTCAGAAACTTTACATTGATCCCAAGTCCGGTACGGAGAAACGCAGAAGGAAGACAGATTCTGATGACATCGCGCCGACTGACGCGATGCCGCTCTCGGCAATTGTTCAGGCCGTCGAAGCCAGCGGGCTGGGCATCATCACGGAAGTCGAGTTTGACGATGGGTATTGGAAGCTCGAACTTCGCAAGGACGCGCGAAAGATCAAGCTGGCGCTTGACCCCCGGACTGGCGCGCCAAGGTGATGAAAGCAGGGCATCGGGAAGGTCAGACTGATGCCTGGGAGCGCCGGCGTTCCCGCCGGCGGGGTTGGCTCCGCACGAAAAATCTTAAAACCGCCGGCGGGGACGCCGGCGCTCCCGGCAACGGCAAACTTGTACCGTTTTGTCCGTGATTGCGAGCGTCAGCCAGCAGAACATGCTTATTCGTGATTTCATTCCCGGTGAGGAGACGGAACTTCGACGTGTCTTCATGTCGTCTGTTCATACGCTTGCCCGCGACTTTTATACGGAAGAACAACTCAATGCCTGGGCGTCCGCCGCCTGCGACCAGCAAAAGTGGGCAAGCAAAATCATCGCCATGCGTCCGTTCGTTGCGACAGTGAAAGGTCAAATAGCGGGCTACGCCGATCTTCAGGCGTCCGGTTACATTGATCACTTCTTCGTATCAGGGGATTTTTCCGGGCAAGGCATCGGCAGCGCGCTGATGCAGCATCTCCATGAAATTGCCGCCAGACGCGGATTGTTGCAACTATCCGCTCAGGTGAGCCTCTCGGCAGAGTCGTTCTTTATCAAGCATAGATTTTTGGTAAATGAGCGGCAGACGGCGCTTGTCATGGGAACCCCGCTCGCAAACGCGAGGATGAGCAAGGCGCTGCTGGCGGATAATTCATTCAAACCGACGCCGCTTTGCGGCACAGCTTGAGTCACACCTTAGTCATGACCAAATCCGAACTGATCCGCAGCTACCGAGACTACATCGCTTGCCTGAATCAGCGAGACTGGAACGCGCTTGGGCGCTTCGTCCACGAAAATGTAAAACGCAATGGCGAACCGCTGGGTTTGTCCGGCTATCGCAAGATGCTGGAAAAGGATGTCTCCGAGATTCCTGATCTGTCTTTCAAGATTGAACTTTTGATTGCCGATCCGCCGTACATGGCGAGTCGGCTCCGTTTTGACTGCACGCCCAAAGAGAGGTTTCTCAACCTCAGCGTGCTTGGTCGACAAATCTCCTTTGCGGAAAATGTCTTCTACGAGTTCCTCGATTTGAAGATCGCGCAAGTCTGGTCAATCATTGACAAGGCTGCCATAGAAGCGCAGCTTCGGCATTATTGAGGGTAGCGTAACAGGATGTTGATTTTCCCATCCTCACCTTCGCTTATCGCCTTCGTGGGGCGAAGAAAAAAGTCTGTCGGAAGGCTTGTCTGGTCTGGAAGGTGAATTCCAGGCTGTTTTTAAGCGTTTTTCACG
>BNUD01000060.1 GCA_025997095.1 Betaproteobacteria bacterium
GCCAGCGGCAATTTACGATTACGGGTAAATGCGGTTTCTTTCGCCCTGGCGCGGATGGCGAAAGATTCAGAGCGCACATAGGCTCCGATGGACTCAAATATGGCGTTGACATTGCAGGGTCATGATTAGCTTTCAGTGATGACTTTACAGGACTAATTATACCGTAAATTATTGATTTTGTGGGTTGTTTTTGCTAACTTAATGGTATTGGGGCTAACGTTATCTGGACGGGCGCTTGGGCGTCTTTTATGGGCCAAGGAAGTTGGCGGATTACGACCAGGAGGACAAGCCCACGCAGGTATTGACAAAGGCAGCCTGAGCGTTCGCCGGGTGCCGTTGTGGGGAGGGAAATCGTTTCCGGGTTACGCCCTCCAACGATTTTCCTCCCCACAACAAAAAGCGGACAATCCCAAAACTACAAAACCGGTCAATTCTAAAAATCCGCGACACTATTTTCAATTAAATTATTTCGACATAATTGGATTTTCATGATTTATTCCATGGAACAAGGACGACTGCCTTGCAATCGCAATGCAGGGCATCAGGGATCAGGTGACAGAGGTCAGGTATCAGTACCTTCGGCGGCGGCAAAGCCGCCCATGATGACTGTCACCTGACCTCTGATGCCTGATGTCGGGCACATGAAGCGTGCCCGACCTGTGAAACTACGCCCGGGGCGTTCAATGCGCGCTGTCATCCAGCGATGCCACATCGTCATGGATGCGCTGGTTTTCCAGATGCAGGCGGTAAATCAGGTACATGATGCCGCTGACGCAAAGACCAAACAGGGCAATCGCCCAGGCGATGGGTAGACCTACCCGGAGCATCAGGGAATACAGCCCTGTCATCAGCAGAATGGAGAGATTTTCGTTGAAATTCTGCACGGCGATGGAGTGCCCCGCGCCCATGAGGATGTGTCCGCGATGTTGCAGCAGGGCGTTCATGGGCACGACGAAGAAACCGGAGAGCGCGCCGATGAGGATCAGGATGGCAATGGCGACTTCGATGTTGGGCGCGAGATTCATGCTGATGACGGAAAAACCGATGGCGATGCCGATGGGCAGGACGCGCACGGATTTTCGCATGGTGATAAGGCGGGCGGCGAGGGTTGCGCCGATGGCCGCGCCGATGGCAACGACGCCTTGCAACATGGAGGATTTGGAAAGATTCATGCCGAGCGAGTATTCCGCCCAGTCGATGACAATAATCTGCAAGGTGGCGGCGGCGCCCCAGAGCAGGGTGGTGGCGGCGAGCGAAATCTGCCCCAGTTTGTCGCGCCAGAGCAGGCGGACGCAATGGCTGAATTCGTGAATCAGGTAGATGGGATTTTTTTTCAGTGGCTTGTGGTCGACGCCGGTATCCGGCACATACAGATTGATGACGGCAGCGACGATGTACAGCAGGCTGATGATGGCGACCACCATCTCGCCGGGGGTGTCGATCAAGGGCAGCGGCACGGACAGCAGAATGTTGGTGACGCGTGGCGTAATCAGCGTGCCGCCCAACACGACGCCCAGGACGCTGGCGGCGACGGTCAGCCCTTCAATCCAGCCATTCGCCACCACCAGCAGACGGTGCGGCAGATATTCGGTGAGGATGCCGTATTTGGCGGGCGAGTAGGCGGCAGCGCCCAGCCCGACCACGGCGTAGGCGATGAGGGGATGTACGCCCCAGAACATCATCACGCAGCCGAGAATTTTGATGTTGTTGCTGATGAACATCACCTTCCATTTGGGCATGGAATCCGCAAACGCGCCCACGAAAGCGGCGAGCGCCACGTAAGAAAGCGTGAAAAAGGTTTTCAGCAGCGGAGCGTATTCGCTGGGCGCCTGCAAATCGCGCAGCACGGAAATGGCGGCGATGAGCAGGGCGTTGTCGGCAAGCGCGGAAAAAAATTGCGCTGCCATGATGATGTAAAAGCCTAAGGGCAAGGCGTTCTCTCTTGTCGGTGTTGGTGTAGTGAGCAGGGCGTTCCGACTGCGCCGTGCGAAAGATGGGGGCGATTATAAAGCAGGTGACAGGGGACGGGTGGCAGGGAGGCGTGTTTTGATGGCTTGACATCCTTGTATTCATGTATAAAATGAGAATTGTTATCGTTTGATAGTTGTTCTCTAAAGGTAACGATTGCCATTGCCTTCGTACCTTCGCGTTTCCATTTTTGTTCATCTGCAAGGAGCTAACCCATGTTGTCCACCCGTAAATCCATCGCATCAACCCTCATCGCCGCTGCTTTCGTTGCGGCGGCGGCGTTTTCTTCCGCTGTCGGCGCGCTCGAATATCCGATTGGCGAGCCGCAGAAGAAGGCGGGGATGGAAATCGCCGCTGTTTATCTGCAACCCATCGAAATGGCTCCGGCGGGCATGATGCGAAAGGCGTCCGAATCCGACATTCACATCGAAGCCGATATTCACGCGCTTGCCGATAACACCAATGGTTTTGAAGAAGGCGCGTGGGTGCCGTATCTGTCCATCAAGTACGAAATCACCAAGGTCGGCGGCAATTTCAAGCTGGCGGGCGAATTCATGCCGATGGTTGCCAGCGACGGCCCGCATTACGGGGATAACGTCAAACTCTCCGGCGTGGGCAAGTACAAGGTGAAATACACCATTGCGCCGCCGTCCGAACATTCCCATTTCGGTCGCCACACTGACCGCGAAACCGGCGTGAAGGATTGGTTCAAGCCCTTTGTCGTGGAGTATGAATTCACCTACGCGGGCATCGGCAAAAAAGGCGGCTACTGATTAAAGGCGCTCCCATGAAAACGATACTCGCTTTCCTGTTCTGCGCCTTTGCCATCGCGTTTTCCAGTGGGGCGCAGGCGGCGGACGACATGCCGACGTTCAAGCTCTTGATGAAGCAGGGGCGTCTGTTTCCGGCGGTGCTGGAAGTGCCCGCAAATACCCGCTTCCGGCTGGAAATCACAAACGAGGGGCCGGGCGCGGCGGAGTTTGAAAGTCTGGAACTCCGCAAGGAAAGCGTGCTCGCGCCGGGCGTGACCCGCACGCTGGTGTTCCATCCGCTGAAAGCGGGCAGCTATGCCTTTTTCGATGATTTTCATATGGCAACGGCGCAGGGAAAAATCGTTGCCAAATAGGAGCGCGTCATGCTGAATGCTTTTTTTGTCGTCTGGCGTGAAAGTCTGGAAGCCCTGCTGATTATCGGCATCCTTTACGCCTGGTTGAAAGCCGATGGTGATCGGCGCGGGCTGCGTACCCTGTTTGTCGGCGTGGCGGCGGGCGTCGTGCTGGCGCTGTTGCTCGGTTGGGGCATTTTGCACGCGCAGAGTGAATTGACCGGCAATGCGCTGGAAGTATTCCAGATTGTCGCCATGACACTCGCCGCCATCCTCATCGTGCAAATGGTGTTCTGGATGCGACAACACGGGCAGAAGCTGAAGGTGAATCTGGAAACGCAGCTTGCCTCTGCGCGCAAAGCGCAGGGGCAGTGGGGCGTCATCGTCGTTGCCGCGCTGGCCGTTGCCCGCGAAGGCGCGGAAACGGTGATTTTTCTCTACGGTCTGGCGTTGGGCGGTGAAGTTTCCGCCCTCGTTTTTGGCGCGATTGGCGGTTTTGCCGTCGCCATCCTTACCGCCTGGGGCACCGCAAAAAGTTTGGCGTGGCTGCCTATCGGTCGCTTGCTCCGCATTTCATCCTTTCTGCTGCTGGTGCTGGCATCCTCGATGCTGATTGCCGCCAGCGACCATCTGATTGGCATGGACTGGCTGCCGACCCTGATTGATCCGGTTTGGGATACCTCCGCCCTGCTGGACGACAACGCCGGTTTTGGTCGCCTGTTGCACGATTTCGCAGGCTATCGGGCGCGCCCCGCGCTCTCCTCGTTGCTCATCTGGCTCGCTTACTGGGTGTTGGCGCTGCTGCCTTTTGTGGCATTCGGGCGGCAAAAACGTGAACGCCAGGCATCTCAAACGGCGTAATGGAGACGGTTTTTCCGCTGCGGTTTTACGCGTCGGCTTCGGTTGCATCGACTGCCGCGCCATCCAGCGGCAACAGACTGGCAAGCATCGGGCTTTGGCTGCGCCGCCATCGCCAGCGCATCGCCCTCATGCAATGGGGCGTGGCGCTTTTTTACGGCGCGCTTGTCGTCCTGCCCGCCGTGCTGCCCTTGCCCTCCGGCGACGCGCACCTTTGGGACAACCTGCGCCTGTTCGCCCAGTTCGTGTTCTGGGGTTTGTGGTGGCCGGGCGTGATGTTGGCGACCGTCAGCCTGGGGCGGGTCTGGTGCGGACTTTTTTGTCCCGAAGGATTTTTATCCGAACTGGCAAGTCGGCACGGGCGTGGCAAAGCCGCTCCCACCTGGCTCAAATGGCGCTACTGGCCGTTCATCGCCTTTGTCACCACCACGATTTACGGGCAACTCGTCAGCGTCTACCAATACGCCGAGGCCGCCCTGCTCATTTTGGGTGGCTCCACCCTCGTCGCCGTGCTGGTCGGTTTTCTCTACGGTCATGACAAGCGCGTCTGGTGTCGCTACCTCTGTCCGGCTTCCGGCGTTTTCGCCATCCTCGCCAAAATTGCGCCCCTGCATTACAAGGTCGACCGCGCGGCATGGGATCACGCGGGGGCGGAACAACCCTTCAACTGCCCGCCCTTGGTCGACGTGCGCCGCATGTCCAGCGCCTCGGATTGCCACGCCTGCGCCCGCTGCGCCGGACAACGCGACGCCGTGCAACTCGCGCCGCGTTCGCCCTTTGCGGAAATTCTGCGTCTTGACATCCCCGCTCGCGCCACCGACGCCTACACCCTGATTTTCGGCGTCATGGGCATCGCCACCGCCGCCTTCCAATGGACCGTCAGCCCGTGGTTTCTGAATCTGAAAATGACACTGGCGACCTGGCTGGTCGAACATGAATCTTACCGCCTGCTGGACACCGACGCCCCGTGGTGGCTGCTCACCCACTACCCGGAAGTCAACGACGCCTTCACCTGGCTGGATGGCATTCTGGTGCTGACCTACCTGCTGGGCGGCGGTGTGCTGCTGGGCGCGCTCCTTCTCATCGCCCCCCACATAGCCGCCCGCCTGATGCGCCATCCCGGGCTGGACTGGAAACGTTTCGCCCTGACCCTGACGCCAATGGGCGCAGCCAGCGTCATCCTCGGACTCACCATGACCACCGCCACCCAGTTGCGCGGCGAACACCTGTTGCTACTCTGGCTGCCGCATCTGCGCGTCGCCCTGTTGGGCGCAGGCGTTATCGCCTCGCTCTGGCTGGCGTTCGCCCTGATTCGACAGGCGGAGAAGGTGAAACCGTTGCGGCGCGGCGGCGCATTCTTCGCCATGACTTTGCCGGTGGCGCTGATGACGGGGGTATGGGGGTTGGCGTTTTTTGTGTGGTGATTCCGGTTCGCATTAAAAACGAACCTTTGTCTTCGGGCAGTCTTCGCGTCTCGTTTCTCATGCGAACCGGAATGAGGCACCATTTATGGGATGTTCGGGGTAGGTTTCGAGCAAGCAAAGTTCTCCTGTATGGCCGCGATTTTGATCCCTGATCCCTGACCTCTGGTTCCTGAAGCAGTTGATTTTTCCTCCGTTTAGTGGAAAATGGCGTCCTTTCGTGTCGGGCAAGCCCCTGACGTATGGGTTGATTTTTCAGCGAAATTTTTCCGGGGCTTAATTTTCCGGCTTGTTATGCCCTTTCATGGGGCAGTGTGTACGCCGCCGCAAGGGTGGGCGTTGGGAGTTGTGTGATGTCTGAATCTGAAATTGTTGAATCCGAAGAAATCCTGGCGGCTGAACCCGTCGAGTCGTCAATCTCTTTTGCCGATCTGGGTTTGTCTGAAAATATCCTGCGGGCGCTGACGGATGTGGGTTATGAAACCCCGTCGCCTATCCAGGCGGAATGTATTCCCATTCTGCTGGAAGGCAAAGACCTGCTGGGCATGGCACAGACGGGCACGGGTAAGACCGCCGCTTTTGCGTTGCCCATCCTGAATCGTCTTGACCTCAAAAACGCGTCGCCGCAAGCGTTGATTTTGACGCCGACGCGCGAGCTTGCCTTGCAGGTTGCCGAGGCGTTCGGGCGTTATGCCAAGCATTTGCCGGGCTTTCATGTGCTGCCCATTTATGGCGGGCAGAGTTACGGCATCCAGTTGAAGCAACTGACGCGCGGCGCGCATGTGATTGTGGGGACGCCAGGCCGCATCATGGATCATCTGGAACGTGAAAGCCTGTCGCTTTCCGGCTTGAAAACGCTGGTGCTGGATGAAGCGGACGAAATGCTGCGAATGGGCTTTATCGACGATGTAAAGTGGATTCTCGAACACACGCCCTCCGAACGCCAGACGGCGCTGTTTTCCGCCACCATGCCCGATGTCATCCGGCGCGTGGCGCAGAATTATCTGCTGGCGCCGGAAGAAGTCAAAATCAAATCAGCGACCCAGACGGTGGCTTCCATCCGCCAGTGCTACTGGCAGGTTTCCGGCGTGCAAAACAAGCTCGATGCGCTGACCCGTTTGCTGGAAGTGGAAGAGCAGGACGCGGCGCTCATTTTCGTGCGCACCAAAATTCTGACCGACGAACTGGCGCAGAAGCTGGAAGCGCGCGGTCATTCCGTCGCCGCGTTAAATGGCGACATGAACCAGCAGGCGCGTGAGCGCGTGATTGAACAACTGAAATCCGGCGCACTGGACATCGTGGTGGCGACCGACGTCGCGGCGCGGGGCATCGACGTGCCGCGTGTCAGCCATGTCATCAATTACGATATTCCCTACGACGCCGAAGCCTACGTGCATCGCATCGGGCGCACGGGGCGCGCGGGGCGCACCGGCACGGCCATTTTGTTTGTCGCGCCGCGCGAAATGCGGATGTTGCGTACCATCGAGCGGGTGACGCGCCAACCCATCGAACATCTGGCGTTGCCGACCCAGCAGGCGGTGACGGATCGGCGCGTGGCGCTGTTCAAGGAAAAAGTCGCCAAGGCGCTGATGAGCGAAGACCTGGACTTTTTCGCCACACTGGTCGAAGAAATCACGACCGAGCAGGAAGTATCGCCCGAACGCCTTGCCGCCGCGCTGACGTTCCTCACCCAGAAAGAGCGTCCGCTGCGTCTGGAAGAAAAGAAGGTGCGGGACGAACGTCCGCCGCGTGGGGAACGGTTTGAACGACCGGAGCGCGGGGAACGCCCCGAACGCGGCAATCGCTTTGAGCGGACTGAACGCTTCGAGCGCCCCGACCGTTTTGAGCGCCCCCCCCGTCGTGAACGCGCTGAACGCCCCGGTTTTGCCGCCGAAGTGAGCGATGATGACCGTGGCAATGCCGTGGTGATGACGCGCTATCGCATCGAAGTGGGGCGCACGCATGGCGTTTCGCCCAAAGACATCGTGGGCGCGATTGCCAACGAAGGCAATCTGCCCAGCCGCCTGATTGGTCGCATCGAGCTGTATGACGAATACAGCACCGTCGATTTGCCCGATGACCTTTCCCGCGACACCCTGCAAATTCTGCGTGCCGCCTGGGTGCGTCGGCGTCAACTCAACATCGCCCGCGACGACGGTAGCGCCCCTGTCGGCAACAGCCGCCCGCCGTACAAAGGGCAAGGCAAGCCTTTCCATGAGCGTTCGCATGGCGGCGAACGCAGCGAGCGTCCTTCCTATGGCGAGCGCCCCCACAACAGCGACCGCTTCCCGGACGGCAACAAGCCCTGGCGCGGCGACCGCCCCGCCGGAACGAGCCGCCCGCCTTTCAAGAAACATAATTCAGGTGACAGGTGATTCAGGGATCAGGGGGCAGAGGTCAGGGGGCAGTAATTTGTGGCGGCTTTGCCGCCGCAGATGGATGACAAACCCGCTCGCCTGGGAGCGCCGACGTCCCAGCCGGCGGTTTTAAGATTTCTGGAGCCAACTCCGCCTTTGATGCCGCCAGCACTCCCAGTCTGTAGATTGGGTAAGCCGCAGGAAGAACCCGACATTGGCGATTCATCGCGCACAACCTGCCAGATACCGGGCGGATGAGCAGATTGACGGATCAGTGTCGGGTTCTCAACTACGCTTACCCAACAAATGTCCGCGCTACGCTTCACTTCGTCGAACCCCGCTGCCACCCCGCGCACTGGGAGCGATGGCGTCCTCGCCATCGCACGACGGCGAGACGCCGTCGCTCCCAAAGGACGCTTGCCGTCAAAAGCGAGGCGCGTAGCGACGCGGTAATCCAGGCATCAGGTATCAGATGTCAGGTGACAGCAATTTGTGGCGGCTTTGCCGCCGCAAGCGACTGACACCTGTCTTCTGTCACCTGATTCCTGAAGTCCTCTGTCACCCGATTCCTGAACCAAAAACCGCAATGGATTCCACATGCGCGGTGTGCGGGAACATGTTGACCGCGCCCGCCATGCGGAAGCGGTAGTTTTTTTGAGCAACCAGAATGGCGGCGTCGCGGGCGAGGGTGGCGGGGTTGCAGGAAACGTAAACGATGCGTTGCGGCGCGCTATCTTCACCTGCATCCGGCAGGGATTTGACCACTTCCACCGCGCCTTCACGCGGTGGGTCGATGAACAGTTTGTCCATGCGACCCAATGCCTTCAACGATTCCGGCGTACATGCAAACAGATTGGCTTCGACAAAGCGCGCGCGTTCAGAGAGACCATTATGCGCCGCGCATTCGCCGCCGCGTTCCACCAGCGCGGCGTTGCCTTCCACACCGACGACCTGCGCGCCCCGACGGGCGATGGGCAGGGTGAAATTACCCAGACCGCAGAATAAATCCACAATATGCTCGCCCGCCTGCGGGTCAAGCAATGCCAACGCGCGCCGAATCAGCACACGGTTGATGCCGTGATTGACCTGGGTGAAATCGGTGGGACGAAAGCGCATTTGCAAGCCGAATTCCGGCAGGCGGTAATCCAGTTCCGCCCCCGTTTGCGGATGAAAGCGATACGCCGTGTCCGGCCCTTTGGGTTGCAGATAAAAGGTCACGCCATGTTGCTCGGCGAAGCGCCGCAAGCGGCTTTCGTCGGCGGGCGTCAAGGGGTCGAGGATACGCAGCGCCAGCGCAACGCATTGGTCGCCCACCGCGACTTCCACCTGCGGCAGACGTGCGCTGATGGAGAGTCCGTCAATCAGTTCGCGCAGGGGCAAAAGCAGGGCGGAAACCGCCGGATGCAGCACCGGACAGGTCTTGATGTCAGCGATGTAGCTGCTTCTTTTTTCATGGAACCCCACCAGCACGCCGCCCTTTTTGGGGACTTTACGCACGCCCAGTCGCGCCTTGTGGCGATAGCCCCATGCCGCGCCCTGAATGGGCGGCAGGATTTGTTCCGGTTTGACGTGCCCGATGTGCCAGAGGGTGTCTTCCAGTACGCGCTGCTTGGCGGCGACCTGGGCGGCAAAATCCAGATGTTGCATGGCGCAGCCGCCGCATACGCCAAAATGCGGGCAACGTGGCGTGACGCGGGCAGATGTCGGCTGGATGACGCGCACCAGATGCGCCTGTTCGTAATTGGGTTTCTTGCGATAGCTCGCGTATTCCACCGTTTCACCCGGCAAAGCGCCGTCAATGAAAATCGCCTTGCCGTCCTGACGGGCGATACCGCGCGCTTCGTGGTCGAGCGCTTCAATGACACCGATGGGCATGTGCATCCCTCAAAAAAATTCGCAATTCTAACAAGCGCTTCGCTAAACTATCGCGCATGACACACGAAATCCACACCACATGGGGCGAATTTCGCCACGCTTTCGGGCAGATTTTGCGCTTGAGCAAGCAAAGTCTGTGCATTTTTGATGACGACCTCACGCAACTGGGACTGCAAAGCGCAGAGGCTGCCGAATTGGTACAGCGCATGTTGACAAGGAATCCGGTCGCGTCGGTACGCATCGCCCTGCGGCGTATTGACAGGCTGCACGAAACGCATCCGCGTCTGGTGCAGTTGGTCGTGAGCCAATCGCACCGGATAAAAATTGCGCAAATCCCGTCGAATTTGCAGCCTTTGCGCGACACCCTTGTGGTTTCCGACAATGAACACGCGCTGGTGCGCTTCGACCTGGAACATGCGCGCCACAAATTCATTCTGGCGGATGAGCCGGAAGTTGTGCCCTATGCACAACGTTTTAACGAGATTTGGGCGAATCCCGGCACGCCTTTTCAGCCGACTGCGATGGGTTTGTGAGGGCGCAACAGCGGGAAATGCGCGGGTGTAGTGAAAGAGCAACATTGTTTTTTTGCGTGCGGCAGTTCGTTATTGCAGCGCACCATTAAAAAAATACTTGCTATAATCTGCGCTTGACCAAATGCCTTGGTCAGGAATTCTTGTTTAGGCCATCAATTTAAAGGAACAAAAATGAAACAATCCCTCCTCGTCGCCGCTTTGCTCGCTCTGGCTCTGTCTGCTTGTGGTCAGGAAGCTGCCGAACCTGCCGCTGTTGAAGCGCCTGTCGAAGCCGCTGTTGAAGCGCCTGCCGAAGCTGTTGAAGCGCCTGCTGAAGCGGTTGAAGCGCCTGCCGAAGCCGCTGCTGAAGCGCCTGCCGAAGCTGCTGCTGAAACGCCTGCCGAAGCCCCTGCCGAAGCGGCTCCCGAGGCTCCTGCCCAGTAATTTCTGGCGCATTGCAACAAAAAAGCAGGGTTGTCCCTGCTTTTTTCTTGTCTTTTTTCCGGCGAATCAGGGCGCCGGATTGCTATGCGTGAGGTGAATCCGGTCAATTTCCGCCGCCAATGCTTCATTTAATGTAAAGCGACAAGCAGCGAGATTTTCCCGTAATTGTTCTAAACGCGAAGCGCCAATAATCGTGCTGGTCACAAAGGGGCGTGAGACCACAAAGGCAATCGCCAGTTGCGTGGGGCTAATGCCGTGGCGCTCCGCCAGTTCGACATAGGCGCGCACGGCAAGCGGCACGCCGGGTTTGTCGTAACGCTGCCCGAAGTTCGGAAAAAGGCTGAGGCGTCCCGGCGTTTGCGGGTCTTGTAAATACTTGCCGGTCAGATGCCCGAACGCCAGCGCCGAATAGGCGAGCAGCCCGACATTTTCCCGCCAGCAGACTTCATCCAGACCATATTCAAACTTGCGGTTCAAGAGGTTGTAGGCATTCTGGGTTGAAGCGACGAGGGGCAAACCGTATTCGCGCCCAATCCGTAAAAATTCCATGATGCCCCACGGATGTTCATTGGACAGCCCGATGGCGCGGATTTTGCCTTCCCGTACCAACTCCGCCAGCGCTTCCAGTTGTTCCCGAATCGGCGTGCTGGCGTGTTCGTTTGTCGGCTCGAAACGCCATTGCCCGAACATCGCCTGATTGCGCGCCGGCCAGTGAATCTGGTAGAGGTCGATGTAATCAGTACGCAGACGTTTGAGCGAACCTTCGATGGCGGCGCGGATGTTGGCGCGGTCAAGCGTCAGTGGTTGCCCGTCGCGCAGCCACGCCATGCCGCGCGCGGAACTGGCGACCTTGGTGGCGAGCATGATTTTGTCGCGGGGCTGGCGCGCGAGCCAGTCGCCCACAATGCGCTCCGTCGCGCCCGCCGTTTCAGCGCGGGCGGGCACCGGATACATTTCCGCCGCGTCAATGAAATTGATCCCGGATGCGAGCGCCAAATCCAGTTGCGCGTGCGCGTCCGCCGCATCCGTCTGCTGCCCGAAGGTCATGGTGCCGAGGCAGATGTTGGGCACAACCAGACCGGAAGCGCCGAGAGGGCGGGTGATGACAGGCATGGGATTTTCCTGAAAAACGCTCACATCGGCGCGGGGCGATAGAGCAGGGAACGAATGTTCATGTCCAGCGGCAGCGCGTAATCCACGGCGGCGAGCGCGATATTGGTTTCGACCTGCGTCAGTTTCAAGTTGATGAATACCCGATCCGCGCCTTCCGTGTAAGTGCCGATGATGAGCGCCTGCGCGTCGTGCTGCTGGGCGATGTCGCGGATTTCGCGGGTCAGCATCAGTTCCCCCTCGTTGCGCTTCATGTAGAGTTTTTGGCGGATTTTGAGTTCCACCACCTTGAAACCCTGCTGCGCGAAACGCGCCCCCAACTGCTCGGAAACCAGCCGTCCCAGGGGCGAAGACTCTTCCAGCGCGTTGATATTCACGAGTGTCGCCACAATAACCGGATGCTCCGGCGACAATTGCCCGCCCGCCTGGGCAATCAGCGCATCGGCAGCCTTGTAATTGGTCGCAATCGGCTCGCTCTGGGCGACGCTGCCGTAAGATGCGGGCTTGTAGCTTTGCAGTTTTTTGGGCGCGCAACCGTTCAATAGCAAAACGAGGGCGCAGCACAACAGCATGAGCAGGGAAAAAAGAGGGCGCATGGTCAGTTCGTCGGGTCGCCAATCAGGGGAATCGGAGCTTTACGGGCAGGAGAAACCGCTTTGCCATTGTGACAGGGGCGCATCAGGGAGCAGATTTCCTGCTCGTACAGCGACAGGTCGACATTGCCGACGTAATACACATTGGTGCTACGCGCCGCGTAGCGATTGCCATCCAGCGCCGACAGCGTGACGATGATTTCGCTGCGCTCGCCCGGCGGCGCATCCACCCTGGAGCCATCGCCGCCCGTTGTCCACAAGCCGGGCGCGAGCGATTTCAGGGGCGCGCCCAAACCCGCCCCACGCCCGAAATGCACGCTCTGCACATCCACATGCAAGGCGAGCGCGCCATTATCATCCTGCGAAACAATCAGCCCTTGCTGCACCAGCGCGGTAATCAGGGCATTCACAAAAGCGCGGGAAAACTCCGTTTCTTCCTGCGCCTTGGCAACATAAAGCGCGCGGCAAGGATTATGGCTGAAGCCGCATCGCTGCCCCCGTTGCAAATGGCTTGCCAGCGCGCGAGCGGCGTCCTGCGCGATCGTCTGCCAATGCAACCCCGCTTGCAGCTTGGGCTGGGTCGTGACCGGAAAAGCCGAAGGAACCGGAACGACAGGCGGCGCTGGCGGCGCATTGTTGTTCACTGTGGCAGTATCCGCAGAAGGCGCTTGGATGGCATTGCCCGGTCGCTGACCCCTGGAACAGCCCATCAGAGCCAGGCAGATGGCAAGCGCGCAAGCGTAAAAACGGAGAGAAGGGCGCATGGCAGAAATGGCATATCGAAGTGTGGGGATTGTAGCATTCAGGTAACAAGTGTCGGGTGGCAGGTGACAGGAATTTGTGGGGCAATCCCTGACACCTGATCCCTGAACCTTTGCATTTCCCCCGCGATTCCCCATAATCCACACCATTTTTCACATCAACCGGATGCTGCGTCCATGAATATCCTGCGCCCTTTGCTCTGTACATCCTTCTGTGTTTTTGCCTGCACCCTGTACGCGGCGCCGCTGACGTCTTCCATTCCCATGCTGACGGAAGCGTCGGTAGCGAATGATTGTTCATCGGCGGAAGTCGGGCGGGTTGCGCGCGCGGAGATGGAGGCGCGCTTGAACGCCTATCTGCAACTCTCGGAAGAAGCCTTGAGTATGCGTTTTCAAGCCATCAAGCTGTATGCGGAACTGGAAGCGAAAATGCAGCGCAAGGAGCCGCTTTCCGGTCTGGATTTTCAGCGCGTCAATCAAGGGGCGACGGATTTGGTCGCGCAGCGCGAATTGCTGCTGCAAACGGCAACGCGGCATGAATGCTGGCTGGGCGCTACCGCGCCTGCCGACGCGGAAGGGTTGGCGATTTATCGCACGGGGCTGTTGATTTCGCTCTCTTCGGCGTTGATTTTGTATGACAACTATGTGCAGGCGTTTTTGCCGTATCGCAATCACGCCGAATTGCGACGTCATATCAACAAGGGCGACAAGGGCTTTGGCTGGACTTCCAGAGAATTACGGCAGGCGGAGTTGATGTTCAATTCGCCGCAAAACCGCCAGCGCGTGCGGCGGGCGGTTGAGTGGTATCAGGGCTTGACCGTCAAACCGCAAAATCATGTCGAGACGCGCGCGGGTTTTGCCGCCGAGCCTTATTTGCGCGAGTCCATCGCGCAAAGTCCGGCTTTTCAGTTGGTGGTGCGGAGTGAAAACCCCTTGCGCGTCATCGGGCGGGTGATTCAGTTTTTCAGCAATGTGACCAGCGACACGGCGGTGCATCTGGGCGCGGAGGGCGTCAATTTTTCCAGCAAGCTGTTTGGCAACACCGTAGGTCTGGTCGAAACCCGACGCGGCAAGTTGTACGACCGACCAGAGGTGCGCTCGGATTTGCAAAAAACCCTGCAAGCGGGCGACATTCTGTTGGAAAAAACGCCGTTTCGCCTGACCGATAATTTCATCCCCGGTCACTGGGGACACGCCGCCATCTGGATTGGCACGAAGGCGGAATTGCAGGCGTTGGGGCTGTGGGAGCATCCGGTCGTCAAGCCGCACCACGCGGCAATCGAAGCGGGGCGCGGCGTGGTGGAAGCCTTGCGAACTGGCGTGGAGATGAACACCCTCGCGCAGTTTCTGAATGTGGATGACGTGGCGGTGCTGCGCCAGATGAAGCCCGTACCGCCCAGCGCAGAGGAACGCGGCGAAGTGATTTTGCAAACCCTGCGGCAGGTTGGCAAAAGTTACGATTTCAATTTCGATGTCGAAAGCACCCAGCGCATGTTCTGCTCCAAACTGGTGTATCACGGCTATCCCCGCATCACCTGGCCGACCTCGCGTATGCTCGGTCGCTTCACCGTCAGCCCCGACGACATCGCCAAACGCACGCTCGCGGACGGACCTTTGGGGATTCCCCTGCTGTACCACGACGGAGGTAAAGTCGCGGGGGATTACGTCAAGGCGATGGCGCGTTTGCTGGAAGATTCCAATGCGGCGCTGGCGTTGATCAGGTGACAGGTGACAGGTGACAGATGTAGGGGCGGCTCGTGAGCCGCCCCGGATGGCTGACAAACCCGCCGCCTGTAGGTTGGATAAGCCGCAGGAAGAACCCGGCATTGGCGATTCATCGCGCTCCCAGGGTGGCGCGAACGCATTGCGGTTGTCGCTTGGGCGGATTCCAGAATGAAGTGCAACACCCCGCTTTCTGGTAGGGTGTCGGATGAAAAAAGATTACGAACACATAGCGGCGGACGAAAGAAATGAGATTCAGCGCGGGTTGAATCTTGGGTTGAGT
>BNUD01000061.1 GCA_025997095.1 Betaproteobacteria bacterium
GCGCTTTAACGGCAAGGCATTGGACGCCAGCAACAGGGCGCGCTGGGCGGTCAAAAAAGACGGCGGCGACTTCGACCAGTTCGCCGGCGCAACCATCACCCCGCGCGCCGTGGTGCAGGCGGTCAAGGGCGGGCTGGAAACTTTCGCGGCGCACAAGGCGGCGCTGTCCGGAGAAACGCCATGAGCGCCTCCCTTAAAACCCTGATGAAAGACGGACTGTGGGATAACAACGTCGTCTTCGCGCAGATGATCGCGCTTTGCCCGGCGGCGGCGGTGACGACCAGCGGCACCAACGGCCTGGGGATGGGCATGGCGACCACGGCGGTATTGGTCGTCGCCAACATCCTGGTCGCGCTGATTCGCAATGTTGTAAGCGAACAAGTGCGGATCCCCGTCTTCGTCGTCCTCATCGCCACGCTGGTCACGGTCGTGGATATGGCGCTGAACGCCTGGCTGCACGAACTCTACAAAGTGTTGGGCTTGTTCATCGCCCTGATCGTCGTCAATTGCGCCATTCTCGGGCGCGCGGAAGCCTTCGCCTCAAAAAACAGCGTCGGCGCTTCCGCCGTGGATGGTCTGGCGATGGGTCTGGGCTTTACCTTCGCCCTCACCCTGATTGGTCTGATTCGTGAATTCCTGGGCAGCGGCACCCTCTTCGCCCAGGCCCCGCAACTGCTGGGGGAAAGCTTCGCCTTTCTGGAAGTGCAGGTGCACGCACACGGCGGCGCCCTGCTGCTGATTCTGCCCCCCGGCGCGTTTGCCGTGCTGGGATTTTTGATGGCGGGGAAACGGGCGCTGGATAACAAATTGGCAGCCAGACAAAACACCGCCCCGAAGGAGCGCAATTCCGTCCCCTCCCCCCTCGCGTAGGGGCACAGCGCGCCGTGCCCCTGCAACCCCGCCCGAAGAGAAGCATTAACCGGAGTCCACCCATGCAAATCGGCGTCGCCTATTCCGAGCCTGACCAGCAAATCTGGCTCAACCTCGAAGTGCCGGAAACCATCACGGTGCAGGAAGCCATCGAACGTTCCGGCATTCTGGACAAATTTCCCCACCTCGATCTGGAGACGCAAAAAGTCGGCATTTTCGGCAAACTCGCCAAACTCACCGCCGCCTTGAAACCGGGCGACCGGGTAGAAATCTACCGCCCCATCATCGCCGACCCGGAAACCGTGCCGCGCCGCGACCGAGGGGCAGAAGGAGAACAGGAAACATCATGAGCACTTTCCAGACCCTGCGCGACGCCCTCGCTACAGGCACCGTCGTACCCTTTATCGGCGCCGAAGCGCTCGCCGATGTCACGCATCTTGAAACCGGCGCCAAAATCCCCGCCACCAGCGATGAACTCATCTACGCCATCAACGGCGGCAAGCCGATGTCGCCCCGCCTGATGTACGAATTCCCCCGCGCCGCGATGAATATCGAACTCAAACGCGGTCGCGCCGCCGTCCACCGCAGCCTCGAAGCCGTCTATGCCGACACCGGCTGGCGCACGGCAGCGCTGCACGCCTGGCTCGCCAGCCTGAACCTGCCCTACATCATCGACATCAACCGCGACACCGGCCTGCAAAAATTAATGGCAAAACGCCCGCACACCCTCATTACCGGCATCGCCCGCATCAAGGGCGGCACCCGCTACAAACTCTACCGCCATGATGGTTCCACCTACGCCGCCGCCAGCGAAGACGACGCCAGCATCGACCCTTCCGCCCCCATTCTCTTCAAACCCTGCGGCACGCCCATGCCAGAAGCCAACTGGATTGCATCGGACGCCGACTTTGTCGACTACATCACCGAACTCATGGGCGGCTTCGCCATTCCGCCCTACGTCAAGGAACGCCGCAAGGGACGCGCCTATCTCGTCCTCGGCGCTCGCTTGAACCGCGACACCACACGCATGTTGCTCTCGGATTTCATCTACGACGCCGCCAAACCGGCGGGATGGGCGCTGCTGCCCAATGCCAACGCCAAGGAAAAACGCTACTGCGAACGCATCGGTCTGGAAGTGATTGACGCCGACTGGCGCGCGCTGGCAGGGCTTGAACTGGAGGCGGTCGCATGAGCGCAGAAACCATCGTTTGGGATGCAGCGCGCAGCGCCCTCGGCGTGCCGGAAATGGATGTCACCCATCGTGAATTCGTCACCCAGGTTGCCGAACTCATCGCGTCCGACGCCGCCGCCTTTCCTGCCCGCTTTTCCGCGCTCGTCGAACACACCCGCGCCCACTTCGCCGCCGAAGACGCCAACATGCAAGCCACGCACTTTCCCGCCCGCAGCGAACACAACAGCGAACATCGGCGGGTATTGGAAGAAATGGGCGCTTTCCAACGCGCCCTGCAAAGCGGTCGTTCCGGTCTGGCGCGCACCTACGTCCGCGACGGCATCCCCGCCTGGTTCCGGCAGCATCTGGCAACCATGGATTCTGCGCTGGCGGCGCATTTGAAAAAACAAGGGGCGGGCGTTGATTGATGACGCAAATTAATCTCCATCAACAACTTGTTTTCTGCATCATTCACGCCCAAAATGATGCAGATAATGCGCCGATGATGGAGAGAGGGGATGAAAAACTTTGATGATTTGAACACGCCGAAAGCCTTGCTCACGCCGGATATTGTGGCGATGCTCACCAGTATTCATGAGCACAAAGGCAAACAGGGCTTGTTTGTGGAAGCCCATGCCGACCTGCTGACGAACTTGATGGAGATTGCGAAAATACAAAGTACAGGCGCATCAAACCGCATTGAGGGCATCAACACGACTGACAAACGTCTGGAAGAACTGGTACGCGACAAGTCCGCGCCCAAAAACCGCAGCGAGCAGGAAATTGCGGGCTACCGCGACGTGCTGGCAACGATTCACGAGAGTTACGACTATATCTATCCCCGCCCGAACATTATATTGCAACTGCATAAACAGCTTTACTCGTTCTCCCGTAGCGGAGTTGGGGGCAGCTATAAAAATTCGGACAACTTTATTACCCAAACCGACGCAGAGGGCAAGCAAAGCGTCCGTTTTCAACCCGTAGCGGCTTATCTCACCCCCGACGCGATGGACAGACTATGCGCGGCATTCGTGGAGAGTCTGGATACAGACGAATACGACGCGCTTCTGCTGATCCCCATGTTTATACTGGATTTTCTCTGCATCCATCCTTTCAATGACGGCAACGGACGCATGAGCCGTCTGCTGACGCTGCTGCTGTTCTATCGCGCAGGCTATATCGTTGGCAAATACATCAGTCTGGAAAAGCTGATTGAAAACAGCAAGGACAGCTATTATGAGGCGCTGTATGACAGTTCCGCAGCCTGGCATGAAAATGCAAACGACTACCTGCCCTTTATTCGCTATTACCTCGGCATTTTGCAAAAGGCATACGGTGAATTTGAAGACAGAGTGAAAATTTTAAGCCAGCGCGGGCTTTCCAAACACGAGCGTGTCAAAGCCATCATCGACAACAAACTGGGCAAAATTACCAAAGCCGAAATTCTTGCCGCCGTTCCAGACATCAGCCAGGTCACGGTAGAACGTACCCTTGCCGCGCTGGTTAAATCCGCACATCTTGTAAAAATCGGCGCGGGACGCACAACCGCATACGTCAAAACAGACACCCCGCAAAAGGTTCAGGGCGGTTAGGGCACGGCGTGCCGTGCCCCTGATCCCTGCCCCCTGATTCCTGATCCCTGATCAGCCCGCCACCCCAAGAATCACGTGACTGGCCTTGAACAGTACGGCGGCTGGTGCGCCGGGTTTCAGGGCGAGTTCAAGTACGGCTTCGTTGGTGATGATGGCGGAAACGGGCGTGCCGCCGGGGAGTTTGACGACGACTTCGGAATTGACCGCCCCTTTTCGCACTTCCTGTACGGTGCCTGCCAGATGATTGCGGGCGGAGAAACGGATGTTGTCCTGACCTGCCTGCACCAGTACCCAGGGGGCTTTGACGTAGGCGCTGGCGGGTTTGCCCACGGCAAGCCCCAACTCGGTGACGCTGGCGCTGGTGACGATGGCGACGACCTGATCGCCCCCCGTCGTGGTGAGTTCAATCTGGCTGTTGATGGGGCCTGCGAGCACATTGGTGATGGTGCCGGGAAAAACATTGCGGGCGCTGATGCTCATTTGCGTTCTCCTTGATGGGTGATGGTGGTGTCGTTTTGTCGGGCATGGTTTTCGCTATACCGTGTTTGAACGAGTTCTGAATGATGGCGTGGTTTGCCATTTGCGTATTCTGACGGAAAGCGTGTTGGAGAGACAACCATAACGCAAGCCTGATCGTGCGCGGTTTGCAGGAATTTTCGTTTGGTCTTTGCTGTTTCGCCTTCTGGAGCGGCATCCGTTATAGCTTTGTGACTATTGCGACAAAATCATGGAACAAAACCTACATCGTTTCACCGGGCGGCTGGAAGTGGAAACCGAGGTCGGCGCCTTTTTGGGGGACAAGCGCATCCGGCTTCTGGAGGCGATTGACCAGCACGGTTCCATCAACAGCGCCGCCCAGCATGTGCCGATTTCTTACAAGGCGGCGTGGGACGCTGTGGATGCCATGAATAATCTGGCGGATGAGCCGCTGGTGACGCGCGCCGTGGGCGGAAAAAATGGCGGCGGCACGCGTCTGACCGACTATGGACGCCGGATTGTGGCGTTGTATCGCGCCCTCGAAGCGGAATATCAGGCGGCACTGGAGCGGCTGACGGCGAGCATGAACGAGGGCGAAGCGAGCAGCTTCGGGCAGTTCCGCCAACTCTTGAAGCGCATGTCGATGAAGACCAGCGCCCGCAACCAGTTTGTCGGCTCCGTAGTCGCTTTGCGCGCCGGGGATGTGGATTACGAAGTGCGCCTGAAACTGGGCGACGCCAATGAACTGGTCGCGGTGATTACCCGTGAATCCGCCGACAATCTTGGGCTTGCCATCGGCATGGAAGTGTACGCGCTGGTGAAGTCCTCTTCGGTGCTGCTGCTGACCGACAAGAACGCGCGCACGACGGCGCGCAATCACCTGTGGGGCGAAGTCACCCATATTCACGCAGGGCCGGTCAATGCCGAAGTCGTCATGGTTTTACCGGGCGGCAAGAGCCTCTGCGCCGTGGTCACGCAGGACAGCGTCGCCCGCCTGAATTTAACGGCAGGCTCGCAAGTTTGCGCGGTGTTCAAGGCATCCGCCGTCATTCTCTGTACCCAGAATTAATTTTTCAACCGAAGGAGCAACGCCATGTCATCACGTTTTTGCAAATTATCCATCCTCGCCGCCGCATCGCTCACACTGGCGAGTTTTTCCGCCCACGCCGATGAAGTGCAAATCGCCGTCGCTGCCAATTTCACCGCGCCCATGAAAGCGATTGCCGCCCTGTTCGAGCAGGACACCGGGCACAAGGTGACGGCTTCTTTCGGCGCGACGGGCGGCTTGTATACCCAAATCAAAAATGGCGCGCCCTTTGACGTGTTTCTCGCTGCCGATGACAGCACGCCCATCAAGCTGGAAAAAGAAGGGGCGATCATCCCCGGCAGCCGCTTTACCTATGCCATCGGCACGCTCGTGTTGTGGAGCGCAACGGAAGGCTATCTGGATGGTCAGGGCGAAGTGTTAAAGCAAGGCAAATTCGCGCATCTTGCCATCGCCAATCCAAAAACCGCGCCCTACGGTACGGCGGCGATTCAAACCCTGACCAGACTGGGGCTGCTGGAAAATGTGCAAGACAAATTCGTGCAGGGCGAAAACATTACCCAAACCTATCAGTTCATCTCCACGGGTAATGCCAAACTGGGTTTTGTGGCGCTCTCGCAGGTGTACAAAGACGGCAAAATCACCAGCGGTTCCGCCTGGATTGTGCCGGGCGAGCTGTATGAATCCATCCGCCAGGACGCCGTGCTGCTCAGTAGGGGCGGCAGCAATCCCGCCGCCAAAGCGTTGGTGGATTACCTGAAAGGGCAAAAGGCTGCCGCCGTCATCCAATCTTACGGCTACGGTCTGTAATTCACGCGAGATGGAAGCCTCCAGCCTCTCCGCCATCTGGCTCACCCTGAAACTGGCGAGTCTGGTCACGGCGCTGCTCCTCCTGGTCGGGACGCCGATTGCCTGGTGGCTGTCGCGCACCTCTTCCCGCTGGAGGGGGGTAATTGGCGCGGTGGTGGCGCTACCGCTGGTGCTGCCGCCGACGGTGCTGGGTTTTTACCTGTTGCTGCTGATGGGGCCGCATGGTCCGGTCGGACAACTCACCCATGCACTCGGTTGGGGCGTGTTGCCCTTTTCTTTCACCGGATTGGTGATTGCTTCCGTGTTCTATTCCCTGCCCTTTGTGGTGCAGCCCATCCAGAATGCTTTTGAAGCCATCGGCGAGCGTCCGCTGGAAGTCGCCGCCAGCCTGCGGGCAAGCCCCTGGGATGCCTTTTTCAGCATCGCCCTGCCGCTGGCGCGTCCCGGCTTTGTCACCGCCGCCATTCTCGGCTTCGCGCACACGGTCGGCGAATTCGGCGTGGTGCTGATGATCGGCGGCAACATTCCCGGCAAAACCCAGGTGCTCTCCGTACAGATTTACAACCACGTCGAAGCGATGGAATACCAGGAAGCGCACATCCTCGCGGCGGGCATGGTGATTTTCAGCTTTCTGGTGCTGCTGGCGCTGTACGGGCGGCGGCAATACAAGGGATGGAGCCGATGATCGCGGCGACCTTTCAACTCGACTACGCCAGCGCTTCCGGCGTTGCCCACTCTGCCGGTTTTTGCCTGGACGTGGATTTGCGTCTGCCGGAAAAAGGCGTCACCGCCCTGTTCGGACATTCCGGCTCCGGCAAGACCACGCTGCTGCGTTGCGTCGCCGGTTTGAATCGCGCGCCGAAAGGACGTTTAAGCGTCGCCAGCGAAGTCTGGCAGGACGAAGCCAGGGGCATTTTTCTGCCCACGCACAAACGCCCTTTGGGACTGGTATTTCAGGAAGCCAGCCTGTTTCCTCATCTCTCTGTCCGCAAAAATCTGGAATACGGCATGAAACGTTCCGGCAACAAGGCGGGCGAAGGTTTTGACGCCAGCATCGACCTGCTCGGCATCCGCCCGCTACTGGAACGCGCGCCGGAGGGTCTTTCCGGCGGCGAACGCCAACGGGTTGCCGTTGCCCGCGCCCTGCTCACCCGCCCGCGCCTGCTGTTGATGGATGAACCGCTGGCGGCGCTGGATTTGAAACGCAAACAGGAAATCCTGCCCTACCTCGAAAAGCTGCGTGAAGAGCTGGACATTCCCATGCTCTACGTCAGCCACGCCCCCGACGAAGTGGCGCGGCTCGCTGACCATCTGGTGCTGTTGGAAAACGGGCAAGTCGTTGCCAGTGGCCCGCTCATGGCGACGCTTGCCCGCGCCGATCTGCCGCCTGCCTTTGCCGAAGATGCTGGCGTCGTGCTGGAAGCGACCGTTGCCGCCCATGAATCCGACGGCCTCACCCGCCTGGAATTCCCCGGCGGGCAACTTTACGTTTCCTGCCGCGACAAGCCCCTCGGCAGCCGCCTGCGCTGTCGCATCCACACCAGCGATGTCAGTCTCGCGTTGGCGGCGCATGGCGACAGCAGCATCCTGAACACCCTGCCCGCGACCGTGCAGACCATCGTTGCCACCGATACCCCCGGTCATGTGCTGGCGCAACTTGCCCTGTCTGACGGCACGCTGTTACTCGCCCGCATCACCGAACGCTCCCGCGCCGCCCTCGGCATCACGCCGGGGTTGGCGGTTATCGCGCAAGTCAAATCCGTAGCCCTGTTCGCCTGAAGGAGGCTTACATGCAGACGCACACCCATACCAGCCGCCACAAATCACCCGCCCGAAACGGCGCCTGCCACAGCCATCCGGAAAAACTGGCGCGCCTCTGGCGGGAACACCTGCCGCCGGAATACCGCG
The DNA here is from genome assembly GCA_025997095.1 of Betaproteobacteria bacterium. Classification (GTDB taxonomy): domain Bacteria; phylum Pseudomonadota; class Gammaproteobacteria; order Burkholderiales; family Rhodocyclaceae; genus Azovibrio. Next base: position 7,874 of record BNUD01000061.1, read on the forward strand.
AACTGGTCATCGCCCCGCTGGACATTCGCTACTACCGCGACCACGAAATGGCTGCCGAACGCTTCGTTGGCGAAGACGAAGACAACAACCCCTGTTTCACCGCCCACCGCTTCGGATTCTTTGAACCGCGCTCCGACGACGGCGAAGCGTTTTATTCCGTCCTCGCCTACGGCGAATCCCTCGCCGCCTGGCGCTTGCGCGACGACCGCTGGCTCATCTGGCGCGAAATCATGAGCGAAGAAAACTGCGGTGAAGCGAGAAGTTTTTATTGTCTGGCGCAGGAGATGCCAAGATAGTCGCATTGGGGCAGAACAGGGCACGGCACGCCGTGCCCAATCTGCATTAACCTCGCAAGGCAAATCGAATCGGCACCAGCACCCATGCCGCCACATTCTTTCCCCCCTGACGAGCGGGCGTAAAACGCCAACGCCAGACGACATCGCTGGCGGCCTTGTCCAGACGTTCAAAACCACAGCTTTGATGCAACAGAACCTTGTCCGCCTTGCCTTCTGCGGTCACGTGGATATTCAGAATCACCATCCCCTGCTCGGACAAGCGGCGCGACAATGCGGGATATTCGGGGCGGGGATTGGAGAGATAAGCCGCCTCGAAAACCGGTTCGGAAAAGCCCGGATTTGCGCCGTTTGATACACCGGATGCTGCGCCGGATTGTGCGCCGGAAGCGCCTCCCGCGCCTTCGGACTGGGCAACCGGGGCAGTTTCGCTACTTGAGGCGGTCTGACTTTCGGCTTGCGCGGGATGATCCGCGAATTCCGCCGCCGGACTTGTCGGGTCAGGTGTAGCGGTATGCCTCGCCAGCGCCGGATTTGCGGTCGGTTCGGCGCGAGCTTTTGGCTTGCTGGCTACGGGCGGTGAACGCATCGGCAAAGGACCGGGCGCCAGTTTCGGCGCGGGCGCGGCGGGCGGTTCGAGGTCTTGCCCGTTCGTACCCCAACGCACTTGCAACACGCCGGGCGCTTTGTCGCCCACGTCTACCGATTTGATCGATGGCATCAATGCCAAAGCAATGCCGTGCGCCATCAGCGCCAGCGTAAAGATCAGCGCGCGCACGGCAGGGGAAACATCCGTGTAAAAATCCGGGCAGATTTTCGCAGCGGTCACTAAAGCCATGTTTTCGCCTCTCGCCCTTCTGCATCAAAGCGCCTCTAAAAACGCCAGCAGCGCTTCCCGTTCGGCGGTGGACATCCTGCGGACACGCTCTTTGGATTTGCGGGCTTCGCCGTCGTGCCAGAGGATGGCTTCGAGAAAGTTGCGGGCGCGACCGTCGTGCAGCAGGTAGGCGTGTCCATTCACCGTTTGTGCAAGCCCGATGCCCCATAGCGGCGGAGTGCGCCATTGGCGTCCGCTGGCTCGGTAATCCGGGCGGTTGTCGGCGAGACCTTGCCCCATGTCATGCAGCAGCAGGTCGGTGTAGGGATGGATGGTTTGTCCGCCCAGTGCGGGGAATGCCGGAAACGCGCCGGTTTTGAGTTCGGGTTGATGGCAACTCACACAACCGGCGGCGGCGAACAGCGCCCTGCCCGCCTTGACTTGCGGTTCGTCCTGACGGCGGGGTTCGGGGACGGCGAGGATGTAGTGATAGAGCGTCATTTCATCCAGGTCTGCCGCTGAAAGTTCGGGATGCTTTTCGCCGATTTTCCCCTGGATGGCAGCGCAGGCGGTTTGGGCGGGCGGACAGTTGGGTACGGGAGAAAGTTCGCTCGTGATGCCCATATCGCCCGCCAATGCCCCGGCGATTTGCTGGCGCACTGTGGGCTGGTTGGCTTTAAGACCGAAACGCCCCAGCGTATGCCGTTGTTGCGCGGCATCCCAGACGTAATTGGCTTGTCCCTGAACGCCTTGCCTCGCAGCCTTTTGCGCTTTGGCGAGCGCCAGAATATCGGCTTCGGGCACGGCTTCCAGCAATCCCAGACCGAAGATGGGCGGCGCGACGCGGGCGGAAGTCATGAGTTTGGAGTGCAACGCGCCGTGGGCGAGTTGCCGGAATCTGATTTTCGGGGCGCGCAGTTCGACTTCGCCGCCCCCTGCAAGGCGTTCGCGGCGCGTTTCCCATTCCAGACAGGCTTCGCCTTCACCGGGTACGCCGGGGATGCCGAATTCGTTTAACTGGTCGCCATAGGCGGGTTCGGGATTGGGGCCGCCGTGCGCGTCCTTGCCGGGGATGGAGAGGCGCACCAGCATGGAGCGCATGGGTTCATCCTGTGTGGCAGGCGCTTCGCCGCGACCATTGCGGGGATGGCAGGAGATGCAGGCGGGGCGGTTGTAGGTCGGCCCCAATCCGGCAATGCGCGGTTCAATGGAGGGGGAGATCACCCAGGTTTGCCGCACCAGAGCGCGCCCTGAACGTACTTTGTCCCAAAGATTTTCGGGAATCCGCTGCCAGGGAATTTGCGAATAGGCCTCCCGACTAGCATCGGGGGTGGAAAAATCCCCGCCCGCCTGCGCCCAAACCGGCAAGGGCAACAACGACAACAGGGAAAGCGCCAGCAGGGTGTGAAATTTCTGTTTCATGATGTTTATCCTGTAGTACGTCAAAACCCATCTGGGAGCGCCGGCGTCCCCGCCGGCGGGTTTGGCTCCGCACGGAAACTCTAAAAACCGTCGGCGGGGACGCCGACGCTCCCAGGTGGAGGGCATCATCCAGGGAATCAACAAGCTACACCCCTTGCAGCAATTGCTTCGCCTTATCCAGTCGCAGAGCGACATCGGCTTTCCATGCCGCTTCCATTGCCAGCCGTTCTGCCGCAGGCGGCGGTTCGGGCTGGTTGGGGATGCGGTCGGGGAAGTCGAACAGGCGGCGCAGGGTGGCATCCTGTTGGGCGAGGTCAGTGACGGGAATGGCGCTCAGCAGGGCGCGGGCTTCTCTATGGTCGGCGGCTTTGCCCGGATTGCCCTGTTCGGCGCGATGCAACGCGCGCCATAACGGGGCGGCGGTTTGGTGCGGTTCGACTAACGCCACGTCGAAGAGTGTGGCGACCAAACCCTGACGCGCGCGGCTGATGGCGTCGCTGTAGGCGAGATTGCCGGGCGCGAAGGGTTGGGCGCTCAGGTCGGGATGTTTGGCGTAAAGGTCTTTTCGCACGGGCAAGCGTCGCACATCGGGTTCGAGCAGCAATTCCTGCCCTTCTGCGGAGAGCACAAAATCGACAAAAGTTTTTGCCAGCGTCGGGTGCGGCGCGGCGGCGAAGATGGCGACCTGCGACGGGTTCCAGGCGGTTTTGGGCGGATAGACGAAAGCAAGCGGCGCATCCGCTGTCGGGTTGGCGTTTCTTTGATTGGGCGGCGCAAAAAAATCTATGGTCATGCGCGCCGCCTTGCGTCCGGAGACGACATCATCGGTATCGGGCGTGCGGTCGCCGCTGTTGAAATTCGCGTTGCTGGCGATGGCTGCCAATACTGCCCAGCCTGTCGTCCAGCCGTAGCCTTGCAGCACGGCTTCAATCAAGACCGGCGCGAAGCCGACGCGACCGGGAATGGGCAATTGCACCTGCCCGTAATAGGCGGGATGCGTGAGGTCGCGCCAGTCTTTGGGCGCGGGCAGCCCCAGTTTTTGCACCGCCGTCGGGTTGTAGGCGATGCCGTAACCTGCCAGTTCAAAGGCGGCGAAATAGCCGTCGGGGTCAGAGATGGGAAAACCGGCGAGCGTGGTTGGCAGGGCTTCCGTATCCAGCGCGAGTTTTGCCAGACGCCCTTCCGCCTTCAGAGTGGCGAAATTGCGCGGCGCGGGCGTCCAGTACACATCGACTTCATGGTCGCCGCCCCGCCGCAGGTACGCCAGCGCGTCGGCGGAATGTCGCCAGAGAATTTCCACGCGCTTGCCCGGATAACGTTGCTCGAATGCCTTTTGAAAGCGGGCGCTCAATTCTTCCGGATAGCTGGTGAGCACGATGACCCGGTTTGCGTCGGCGCTATTGGACGCTACGGCAGGTGTGCCATGCACATGGCTTTGGGCGAAGAGCGCGCCGCTCCAGCCGCCCGCCGCGCCCGCCAACAACAGGCTGGCAAGCTGGCGGCGTTTGAAATTGATATTCTGCTTCATGCTCGCTCCTTAGAATTGCAAACGACTTGCCAACAGAAAATTGCGCCCTTCCTGCGGGTAGCCGATGGAGAGTTGATAGTTCTTGTCGAGCAGGTTTTTCCCGCTCAGGGAAATGTCCCAGTTTGGCGTAATCCGATAGGTGATTTTCAGCCCCAGAAGCGCGTATTCGCCGGTTTTCTCTTTATTGCTGCCGGATGAATTCGCTTCGCGCGCGCTCACGTATTCCAGCGAGGGCAGCACCGTCAACCCCGTCACCGGCTTCCATCTTGCATACAAAAACGCCTTGTGATGCGGTGTGGAAGTCAGGCGTGCGGTCGGGTCGACGGGGTTGTCGATTCTGGTGTCGATGTAGGAGTAATTGCCGCCAGCAAAGAGCGAGGGCAATATCCGCGCATCCAGCGAAAATTCCACGCCTTTGTAGGTCGCCTCGCCGATATTCTGGCTCTGGCTTTGTCCCGCGTAAGGGCCGCTTGACAGCCTTACCGAGTGAATCGCGTCTTTGACCTTGTTGTGGAAAAGCGCGGCTTCGGCGTGAATGCCGGGGAAAATCTCGTCCGCGATGCCTGCTTCCAGATTCAGCGCCTTTTCCGGTTTCAGCCACGGGTTCGAGGTCGCGCCGCCAAAGCGGGAACTGAAACGCTCAAACATGGTCGGGAAACGGGTGCGGTTGGAAGCGAAAAAATGCACCTTGCCCGTGTCGCTGTAGCGATAAACCGCCGCGCCCTGCGCGTTGTTGGCCTGGCTGTCGGCGACGCGATAATTGAAAAATCCGGGGCTGCCGCCGCTGGTGCTGTATTCCTCGGCTTTCTTTGACTTGCGCCAGTCGCGGCTGACACCGCCGGTCAAATCCAGATTTGGGGTCACATGCCAGGTATCTTCCAACGCCAGCGAGTAAGTGTCTTCAACGGCGCTCTGTTTCGGCTCGGTAAAGCCGGTGTTATGCGTGGTCTGCCATTCCGTGTGGTCGTCGCGCCGATAATGCAGCGACATTTTCAGGGTCTGGTTCGTCAGATGGTCGGTGCCCGCTTCCACGCTCGCGCCGTATGCCTTGTCATCGTAATAACTCGTCCATTGCGGCGTGGTGAGCGACACATTCGTATACGCTACCAGATCGTTTTCAAAGGTGTTGTAATAGGCGCGCGTCTTGATATAAGTCTTGTCATCAATCCGCGTGTGCGAGAGCCAGTACAGGCTTGCCGTATCCCATTTCGGCCAGTCCCAGGTGCTGATGGTAGATGTGCCATCCACCGCGCCGATGCCGTGTTTTTCGCCCGTCTGTTTGACGTAGTTCAGCGAATACTCATCGGTCGCGTTCGGCGTCAGCCCGATTTTCAGATTGCCGCGCCAATCCTCTTTGTCGATGTGCTCGCGGTCGCCACCGTTTTCCGCCTGCGTCGGTTTGAAATCGCTGGACAGCCGCCAACGGTCGACCGTGCGTTCTTCCAGACTCGCCTGAAAGTACCATTTCTCCTGCCGACCGCCCACATTGGCATAGGTCGTGTTGCCGTTATAGCGCCCGTTGGCATCGGTCGCCAGCGAAACGCGCACCTCGCCTTCTTGCGGTTTGACCGGCTTTTTCGTCACCAGATTAATGGCGCCGCCCATGCCGTCCGGGCCATTCAACACGGACACATAGCCTTTGGAAATCTGGATTTCGGACAAGTCCGGCGTCAGAAAACGGTCAAAGTCGATGCGGTTATCGGCAGGCAGATACAGCCGGATACCATCCAGCAGCAAAGGCACCTGCCAGCGCCCAAAGCCGCGCACGGAAATTTCCGCTTCATTGCGGCTCCCCGCCCCCGGCGCGACATTCACGCCGGGTTCCAGCGCCAGGGCGTCGACCAGACCATCGCGGTTGAATTCCCACAATTTTTCCCGATCCAGGCTGTCCGTCCCGACGGGATGCGCATCATCCCGATTTCCGGTCACGGTAATCTGCCCCAGAGTAAAAACATGCTCGCCCGACGCGGGCGCGGATACGGTGTCCGCGGCATAGGCGCTCTGGAACGCCAACGCCAATGCCGCCGTTATGGTGCAACAGGCGGAACGATGGAGATAAGGGGGTAAGGCTTTCATGGCAAATCCTTTCATGATGGAGAGAAAGATTGGAAATGCCTTCATTTCGCAATATACGTGCCTGAATAACGAAACATACGTTTGACGCTGGAAGCGCCCTGTACAGGCATTGCTTTTGTCCACAAGCCGACAAAAAAAACGCTACAGCTTTGTAGCGTTTGGTACATAGCGAAAATTTGCAGTATTTCGCCTGAACGCAGGGGCACGGCTTTACTCCCTCTCCCCTTGTGGGAGAGGGCTGGGGAGAGGGGTAAGCTTTCCCGTGCCCCGGTGTACCGTACCCGAATGTTTGACACGGATTGTCGGCGCTCCCAGGCTCAAAACCGATACCGCGCCCGCAAACTCCCCGTTACCCCTTCGCGTTTGCCGCCATAGGGCACGGCACGCCGTGCCCCTACAGGTGATCCGCCCGTTCCTTGTAGGGGCACGGCGTGCCGTGCCCTGATGTACCGTACCCGAATGTTTGACACGGATTGTCGGCGCTACACTTGCTGCCAGGTTCGCCGTTGCTGGGAGCGCCGACGTCCCCGCCGGCGGGGTTGGCTCCGCGCGAAAAATCTTAAAACCGCCGGCGGGGACGCCGGCGCTCCCAGGTTCAAAACCGATACCGCGCTTGCAAACTTC
>BNUD01000062.1 GCA_025997095.1 Betaproteobacteria bacterium
TAAGGCAAAATCAAGGCAAAATCACTCAAAAAATAGAGCTTCATTCAAAATAATTGCGCCAAATTTCAACATGGGTAGTTTTTTTGAGATGATTTGCTGAAAAACAAGGGTAATTCGAGGTGCCCCAATGTCGGGTTGCGCCTACGGCTTACCCAACCTACAGCCTGTGGCAGCATATGGCGTATTTGATTGCCGGATTAATAACTTAATGGCATTGAAGATGCGGATGCAAGCAGTCCTCTTTTACGTAATTCTTTGCAATGCTCCGCAACCGCTGTATTCCGGCAATAAGCAGCGAGAAGGGATTCCGTAACTTCCCTTGTTAACTCAACGCCCATATCGGACTCTATTTTTCGTCTCAGCACGTCACCTTTTTCAAATTCTCCCATTGCGTATAAATATGCAACATTCCGATATTCGAGGTCTGAAACAAAGCTGCTTCCCATGGGTTTTGCATACCAGAGCGCGGTATTGTTCAATGCCAGCGCTTGCTCAGGGGCTGCTCTAAAAATAAAAACCGCTGTCGAATATCCATTATAAGCAGTTGCTATAGAAGCTGCTTTTTTACGAACAATCAGTCTTTTCAGATTTTCTTGCGAATCTGGTTTTTCGTGAATATGAAATTCCGGAATGTGATTAATGATGCCTTCAAAATAATCAAGCGATTCAGGGTTGTCTTTTATAGTTAAAATATTTGCGTATATTATTTGTTCATCGATTTCAAAGCCATGACCATCTGAAACAATTTTATCCAGCGCCTGTTCTGCTAAATCATAGCGTTTGGCTGAAAAGACGACATTGATATAATTGTGGCGACTACGTTCATCGTCAGGGAACAAAGAGTAATTCCTGCTCCAAAACACCAGGTCGTTCTTCCAAAACGGGATGTTGACAATCGTAGTAAAAGACGCAGCGAATATCCACACTGCTGCCAATATCCATGAGACACGCTGTACCGAGAGGAAAGACATGGACGAAAATAATTTCGTCACACACTGTGAAGACAGAATAATATCATAACGTACCAACGCCATAGCCATAACCCAAAAAGCTAAAGGTGTTGTCAAAAAACGTTCATGCCCAATCGTGGCACCAATAGAAATGGGCAGGATGCGCAACACCAAAATCAAATATGTAAACCCTGCCAGGAAAAGCCAGGCGGGGCCGGATCGTTTGTGAAATGCCTGGATGCCCAGGAAAGCCGCAACCAACAGCGCCAGAGCATTTCCAAGAATGTCAACGAAACTCCATGGGGATATTTGGGCAAGCGGATGCACTCCGCTGATCGTAAAGAAAGGCCAGAAGGACTGGTGTAAATAAAATTTGAATGTTTCTAAAATCCAAAAAAGTCTATCGTATAAATTCCCGGTTTCTATTGTGCTTGCGAAATTGACGGTTTGTGTAACGTAAAAACGCAAGGCGATGTATGCGACAAACACCATCAAAAAACCCGGAATAAAACCAGCATGTTCACGCAGCGCGCGCAAGTAGAGGGTTTTTGAACTTTCTCTACTATTCGAGTTGAGAGAGAACCATATGCACAAAAGAGCGGCAGGAAGCATTGCGCCTGTTTCTTTGCACAAAAGCGCAAGAAAGGTCAAAAGAGAAACCAAAGCCACTTTCAAGCGCCTGCGCGCGCTTCCAAGATAAACGCTTGTAGCGCTCAAAATAAAAAATGTAGCCAGCAAATCGAATCTTACGGAAATCCATGCTGCGGCTTCAGTCATGGCAGGATGAATTATATACAGCAAAGAGGCAAAAAATGCCAGGCGTACAGGATTTTTACGTTCATTTTTTTCAGCCAGATTTTGACAAATGCTAAAAACCAGTAGCGCATTTATAATAAATAAAGCGAGATTGGTTCCATGTGAAAGCGCCGGATTAAATCCAGCCATGCTGACCTCCCAATAGTAGGTCAGCATTACAAGTGGACGAAAGTATTTCCCGCCCTGTGATATCATGGGCTGGGCAAGTCCTGAAAGGGTTAAATTTCCGTTTTGCAAAACTTCAATTGCAACGAAGAATATATCATTGTCGTCCCATACATACTCAAATCCAAGGACACGAATATAGAGAATCAGGGCAACAAGAACGAGCAAGCAGACCGCCCATAATGGTTTTATGGAAAAGCTGAGTTTAAGTTTTTGTGGCATCATGATCTCTGAGATTGTATTCAAGTTGTTTGTCATTTTGCTTAACGAATTGATGCTCTGCCAAATGTCAAGTATGCGGGTAAACCTCAGCACCTGTGGGGGATGATACGGGTGCAAGCAGTCCTCTTTTACGTAATTCTTTGCAATGCTCCGCAACAGATGTATTCCAGCAATAAGCCGTGAGAAGGGATTCCGTAGCTTTCCTTGTTAACTCAACGCCCACATCGGATTCTATTTTTCGTCTCAGCACGTCACCTTTTTCAAATTCACCCATTGCGTATAAATATGCAACATTCCGATATTCGAGGTCTGAAACAAATTTGTTTCCCATGGGTTTTGCATACCAGAGCGCAGTATCGTTCAATGCCAGCGCTTGCTCAGGGGCTGCTCTAAAAATAAAAACAGCTGCCGAATACCCATGATAAGCAAGCGCTATTGTCACTGTTTTTTCCCCAGAAATCAATTTTTCCAAATTTTCTTGCGAGTCTGGCATTTCGTGAGTATGAAATTCCGGGATGTGATTAATGATGCCTTCAAAATAATCAAGCGATTCAGGGTCGTTTTTTATAACCAGAATATTTGCGTATATTATTTGCTCAACGATCTCAAAGCCATGACCATCAGAAACAATTTTATCCAGCGCCTGTTCTGCTAAATCATAGCGTTTGGCTGAAAAGGCACTATAGATATAATTGTGGCGACTCACCCTGTCATCAGGGAACAAAGAGTAATTCCTGCCCCAAAGCGCCAACTCGTTCTTCCAAAACGGGATGTTGACAATCGTAGTAAAAGACGCAGCGAGTATCCACACTGCTGCCAGTATCCATGAGACACGCTGTGCCGAGAGGAAAGACATGGACGAAAACAATTTCGTCACCCTCTGTGAAGACAGAATAATATCATAACGTATCAACACCATAGCCATAACCCAAAAAGCTAAAGGCGTTGTCAAAAAACGCTCATGCCCAATATTGTCACCAATAGCAATAGGCAGGATGCGCAACACCAAAATCAAATATGTAAACCCTGCCAGGAAAAGCCAGGCGGGGCCGGATCGTTTGTGAAATGCCTGGATGCCCAGGAAAGCCGCAATCAACAGCGCCAGAGCATTTCCAAGAATGTCAACGAGGCTCCATGGGGATATCTGGGCAAGCGGATGCACTCCGCTGATCGTAAAGAAAGGCCAGAAGGACTGGTGTAAATAAAATTTGAATGTTTCTAAAATCCCAAAAAGTCTATCGTATAAATTCTCAGATCCTACGATGCTTTCGAAACTGACGTTTTGTGTAATGTAAAAACGCAAGGCGATGTATGCGACAAACACCATCAAAAAACCCGAAATAAAACCAGCATGTTCACGCAGCGCGCGCAAGTAGAGGGTTTTTGAACTTTCTCTACTATTCGAGTTGAGAGAGAACCATATGCACAAAAGAGCGGCTGGAAGCATTGCGCCTGTTTCTTTGCACAAAAGCGCAAGAAAGGTCAAAAGAGAAACCAAAGCCACTTTCAAGCGCCTGCGCGCGCTTCCAAGATAAACGCTTGTAGCGCTCAAAATAAAAAATGTAGCCAGCAAATCAAATCTTACGGAAATCCATGCTGCGGCTTCAGTCATGGCAGGATGAATTATATACAGCAAAGAGGCAAAAAATGCCAGGCGGACAGGATTTTTACGTTCATTTTTTTCAGCCAGATTTTGACAAATGCTAAAAACCAGCAGCGCATTTATAATAAATAAAGCGAGATTGGTTCCATGTGAAAGCGCCGGATTAAATCCAGCCATGCTGACCTCCCAATAGTAGGTCAGCATTACAAGTGGACGAAAGTATTTCCCGCCCTGTGATATCATGGGCTGGGCAAGCCCTGAAAGGGTTAAATTTCCGTTTTGCAAAACTTCAATTGCAATGAAGAATATACTTGTGTCGTCCCATACATATTCAAATCCAAGGACACGAATATAGAGAATCAGGGCAACAAGAACGAGCAAGCAGACCGCCCATAATGGTTTCATGGAGAAGCTGAGTTTAAGTCTTTGTAGTATCATGATTTTACGAGATTATATCCAGGTTGTCTGTCATCTTACTTGACGAATTGATGAACTGTCAAATGTCAAGTTTATTGAAAATAAAATCTGGCAGGTGCCGGATAACCCACATTATCAAGCGCCATTTTCCCGGCACATAGGTTATGGATTTGCCTTGTTCGATGGCAAGCACAATCTGTCTCGCCACATCTTCAACCGACGCCAGTTTCGCGCCTTGTCCTTTGAGATGGGCGGTCATCGGGGTGTCGGTAGGCCCTGGTTTGATGAGGACAACCTTGACGCCGGTTCCGGCAAAACGGTGTTGCAAGCCTTGGGCGTAGCGCGTGACCATGCCCTTTGCCGCGCCGTAGACGTAGTTGGATTTGCGTCCCCGATCACCCGCGACGGAGCCAATCAGGGCAAGGGTTCCGTGGCTCGTCGCTGCCAGATGTCGTGCGAACGCTTCGGCGTAGAGCACGGGGGAGATGCCGTTGATGTCCAGCGTTTCACGGCAGGTTCGCAGCTTGTTCTGACAGTCTTCCTGTTCCGTCAGGGCGCCGTGAGCGATTAAAACAATGTCGATTTTTCCGGCGGCGGCAATGCCATCCACAGTGGTTTGAATGGCGTCGGGGTCGAGAAAGTTTGCCCGCAGGGGGTTGCAAACGGATTGCGGGCTACGAACCTTGAGGTCGGCGGCGACCCGTTCCAGTCGGCTGGTGTCGCGCCCGATGAGGATCAATTCCGCCGGCTTGCCTTGCACCCACAGGCGCGCGCAGTGTTCGGCGATGGCGGAGGTTGCGCCAACGATGACGATTTTTCGCGGTTGCTCGCTCAATTCAAACCCTCTCAATTTTCAATCAAACGGCGTGACAGTTCGGAGCTGATGCCCGCGTCACGGTAGTTCAGAAATTCCGGCAGGCGTGGGTAGCCCGCCGCAAACAGCGCGCGGGACATACGCGCGTCTTTGGCGGGATAAAGGCGACCTTTTGCGGCGCGCACAATGGCGTCCAGCCGGGCAAAGAGGCGATGTGTTTTATCGCCGTGGTTGGGAAAGTCCAGCGCCAGCGTCACGCCGGGCTGCGGGAAGCTCAACATGCCGGGCGGCTGGCGGTTGCCGAAGGTTTTGAGTACGGCAAGGAAGGAGCCGTCGCCGGAACGGGCGATTTCTCTCAACATGGCTTGCGTGGCATCCTGCCCCACTTCGCGCGGCACGACGCTTTGGTACTGGAAAAAGCCCCTGGAACCGTACATGCGGTTCCATTCTTGCAGATTGTCCAGTGGATAGAAAAAGGGTTCGTAATGCAAAATGGCGCGACCCGCCCGCCATTTTTTGAGGTTGTAATAGGTGATGTTAAAGGGGCGCAAAGAAAGCCGATTGACCAGTGAAAGCGGGGGGGTAAAGGGCATGGTGCGCTGACGCGCTTTGGGTTCGGGACGTTGCCCGACATCGGCGTGATTGCCACGCATAAAAATGCCGCGACCAGCCTTGCCCCCCATACCGCCCGAAATGCAGTCTATCCACGCGACCGTGTGTTCCCAGGCTGTTTCTGAATCGTCCGTCAGCCGGAAAAATTCATCGAGGTCGGCAAAGGGCAGGGTTTCGGTATCCAGCCACGGCCCGGCCACCCGACGCAGTTGGATTTCGGCTTCGACGATGACGCCGGTTAGCCCCAGCCCGCCGACGGTCGCGGCAAACCAGTCTGGTCTGGAGTGTGGCCCGCATTCAATGATTTCGCCATCGGTGCGCATCAGGCGGATACGCTCGATATGGTCGCCGAAGGAGCCTGATACGTGGTGGCTTTTGCCGTGCACATCATTGGCAATCGCACCGCCTACCGTCACCAGTTGCGTCCCCGGCGTCACAGGCAGAATCCAGCCGTGTGGAATCGTCAAACGCTGAATATCCCGCAACAGCACGCCTGCTTCGCAGGTCAAACGCCCCGTGCTTTCATCGAAGGCAATGAAATGATCCAGCCCCGTCGTGAGCCAGAGCACGCCTTCGGGATTCAGGCAAACATCGCCATAGCTGCGCCCCATACCGTAAGCAATGCCGGGTTTGGGACTGTCGCGCAACAGCGACGCGATGCGCGCCGGATCGTTCAGGGCGATGAGTTGATGCGGGAAAGCGCTCAAGCGTCCCCATGAGGATATGGTTCTCATGCACGCTCCATGCGGAAAACGTAGCGTTTGTCGAGGTGATATTTGGCGAGATAACCAATCGCCAGACCGATGACGCCGCCCAGATAGCGCATTTCCCGATTGGCAAAAAGGTAATGAAAAGCGAACTCGAAGCCCCAGAAAATCGCCGTCGTCGCCAGGCCCATCAGCGTATAGAGCATGAAGGTCTGACCGTCATGTACGGCATTGCGGGGGCGAAAGCGGAAGATGAAACGCTTGTCGAGCAGGTATTTGACGAGCAGCCCCACGCCGGTTCCCGCGATAATGGAGAGCAAAATGTCATGGGTTCCGCCATAGGCGCGAATCACAACATCTTGAGCGCCGATGTTTGCGATGGTCGCAATTAGTGCGAAACTTGCATAAAGAGTCACCCGCCTCATAGAGCCAAACATGCCGCAACGACCAAGGTTTTAAGATTATGGATAATAGCATAGCCCCTGATTCGCCCTCGCCTTCAGCATTGGCACGAATCATGGCGCTCATCCGGTTGATGCGCCCGAAGCATTGGATTAAAAATTCCTTTGTTCTTGCGCCCCTGATGTTTACCGGAGCGTTTCTCAATCCGGAATTGCTGTGTCATGCCCTGCTGGCGAGTCTGCTTTTTTGCCTGGCTTCTTCCGCCTCCTATATTGTCAATGACATACATGATGTCGAGCAGGATCGCCAGCACCCGAAAAAACTCAAGTCCCGCCCGCTGGCGGCAGGCATCGTCTCAATTCCCGCCGCGCTAACCTTGCTGGTTACACTCTATGCAATATTGGCTGTGGGCTGGTTGTTCGCGCCGAAAGTCATTCTCGTCATCGTCGCGTACCTGCTGCTCAATCTGGCGTATACCTTCGTCTTGAAACATCAGCCGGTGCTGGATATTTTTACCATCGCCATCGGGTTCGTACTGCGTGTTTATGCAGGCGCAGTGGCGCTTGACGTTCCGCTTTCTCCCTGGATGTTCATCACCACGCTTTGTCTGGCGCTCTATCTGGCAGCCATCAAACGGCGACAAGAGTTGAGTCAAGGCGGGGCAGAGGCGCGCAAGGTGCTGGAAAAATACTCTGTGGCGCTGACCGACCGTTACGCAGAAATGTCGGCGACTGGAGCGCTGATTTTTTACAGCATGTTTGTGATGTCCAAAACAGAGAACCCTCAACTGGTCATGACCTTGCCTTTGGTGCTGTTTGGCCTGTTTCGCTATTGGTATGTCGTAGAGACGCTTGATGGCGGCGAATCCCCTACCGACGCATTGCTGACAGACTGGCCGTTGTTATTGACAACTGTGTTATGGGTCGCTGTCTGCGGCTGGGCATTGTGGCCGGGGCAGGGCTGAAACTCTGATGTTGCCTTCGCCAAAGAGGTGAGCAAGGGCGCGATGCGTTAAAATCGGCGTTTTTCCCCATCGAGAATCCGCCGTGACCGGTATTACCATTGCCCTTTCCAAGGGGCGCATTTTTGAAGAAACCCTGCCGCTGCTGGCGGCGGCGGGCATTGTGCCGGACGAAGACCCGGAAAAATCCCGCAAACTCATCATCGGCGCCAATCAACCCCATGTGCGACTCGTCATCGTGCGCGCTTCCGACGTGCCCACCTACGTGCAATACGGCGCGGCGGACATGGGCGTGGCGGGGCGGGATGTGCTGATTGAGCACGGCGGCACGGGGCTGTATCAGCCGCTGGATTTGAACATCGCCAGGTGTCGGATGATGGTCGCCGTGCCGGAAGGTTTCGACTACGCCACCGCCGTGCAACAAGGCGCGCGTCTGAAAGTGGCGACCAAATATATCAAGACGGCGCGCGAACACTTCGCCGCCAAGGGCGTGCATGTCGACCTGATCAAACTTTACGGTTCGATGGAACTCGCGCCGCTGGTGGGGCTTTCCGACGCCATCGTCGACCTCGTGTCTTCCGGCGCGACCTTGAAAGCCAACAAACTCACGGCAGTGGAACACATCATGGATATTTCCAGCCGCCTCATCGTCAATCAGGCGGCGCTGAAACTGAAGCGCGCCGAATTGCAACCCATCATTGACGCCTTTCAACGCGCCGTGGAGAAATAAAAAATGCCCCTTCAGTTGAAGCGACTCAACAGCGCTCAGGCGGATTTCACGCAGCAACTCGACGCACTGCTGGCGTTTGAGGGCGCGCAAGATGCCGCCATCGAAAAAACCGTGGCGGACATTCTCGCGGACGTGAAACGGCGTGGCGACGCGGCGGTGGTCGAATACAGCAACCGCTTCGACCGTCTTGACGCGCCGAACATGCGCGCGCTGGAACTGCCCGCGTCAGAACTCGCCGCCGCCCTGCGAGACTTGTCCGCCGAACGCAGACAAGCTCTGGAAGAAGCGGCGGCGCGCATCCGGCGCTTTCACGAAAAACAGGTACAAACCGGCTGGACTTACACCGAAGCCGACGGCACCCTGTTAGGGCAGATGGTGACGCCGCTGGACAGAGTTGGGCTGTATGTGCCCGGCGGCAAGGCGGCGTATCCCTCATCCGTGCTGATGAACGCGATTCCCGCCAAGGTCGCGGGCGTTGGAGAACTCATCATGGTCGTGCCCACGCCGGGCGGCGAAAAAAATCCGCTGGTTCTGGCTGCCGCCGCGCTGGCGGGCGTAGACCGGGTATTTACCATCGGTGGCGCGCAGGCGGTGGCGGCGCTCGCCTATGGCACCGAAAGCGTGCCGCAGGTCGACAAGGTCGTCGGCCCCGGTAACGCCTATGTCGCCTGCGCCAAGCGGCGAGTGTTTGGTGTGGTCGGCATCGACATGGTGGCGGGGCCTTCGGAAATTCTGGTGCTCTCAGACGGCAGCGCCAATCCCGATTGGGTGGCAATGGATTTGTTCAGCCAGGCGGAACACGACGAACTCGCGCAAAGCATCCTCATCTGCCCGCACGCCGCCTACATTGACGCCGTAGCCGCCAGCATCGAAAAACTCCTGCCCGCCATGCCGCGCCGCGAAGTCATCCGCGCCGCGCTGGAAAATCGGGGCGCGCTGATTGAAGTGCGTGATCTGGAAGAAGCCATCGCCATCGCCAACCGCGTCGCGCCCGAACATCTGGAACTCGCCATGACCGACGCCGACGCCTGGGTGGACAAAATTCACCACGCTGGCGCGATTTTCATCGGCGCCTATACTTCAGAAGCATTGGGCGACTACTGCGCCGGCCCCAACCACGTCCTGCCCACCTCCGGCAGCGCCCGTTTTTCCTCACCGCTGGGGGTTTATGATTTTCAAAAGCGCACCAGTCTGATCAAGGTATCAAAGGCAGGCGCGCAACATCTGGGGCGCGTGGCGGGGATTTTGGCGGATGGCGAGGGTTTATCGGCACACGCCTGTTCGGCGCGCTATCGTCTGGAATAATCCCGAATACATAAAGGGCTGGTAGAATCGCAGCGGGGCAAATGAAAAAGCCCCGGTGGTGCGGGGCTTTCTCGTGAAACATGCTCCAGAAATGGAGGTGAATCTTCGTGAAACCAACTCCACCTGACGGACGTTGGCAACGACTGGCAAAGCTGATCGTTAGATTGACTATATAGCGATTCTGCTGCTGTATTGCAAGCGTTGCTGGTAATCACGTCCATGCAACACCCGCCCTGCGCCTTGGCATGGGGCGGCTCAGCCCTTTACTGTCTGCACCAACACATGCAGGGCGTGGTTGAGGTCGCTGTCTGTGGTGCGTAACTGTTCGATATTCTTGACGGCATGGATGACCGTGGTGTGGTCGCGTCCGCCGAAGGCATCCCCGATGTTCGGGTAGCTGAACTGCGTTACTTCCTTGCACAACCACATGGCAATCTGGCGCGGGCGGGCGATGGCGCGGGTGCGTTTTTGCGAAAACAGGTCGGCAACCTTGATTTTGTAATAGTCGGCGACGGTTTTCTGGATGTCTTCAATGCTGACATTCCGTACCGAATTCACGATGTCCTTCAAGGCTTCGCGGGCGACTTCCAGCGTGACGGACATGCCCCGGAATCTGGAATAGGCGAGCACACGGTTTAACGCGCCTTCCAGTTCGCGCACATTCGAGCGCAGATATTTGGCGATGAAAAACGCCACATCGTCGCCCAGAGTCAGCCCCTCGGCTTCGGCTTTCTTTTTCAGGATGGCGACCCGCATCTCGATTTCCGGCGGCTCGATTTGCACCGTCAGCCCCCAGTCGAAGCGGCTCACCAGGCGTTCTTCAAGACCGTTGATGTTTTTGGGATACGTGTCGCAGGTGATGATGATTTGCTTCTTGGCTTCCAGAAGGGCGTTGAAAACGAAAAAGAATTCCTGCTGCGAACGGTCTTTGCCCTGAAGAAACTGCACATCATCGAGCAACAGCACATCCAGACTGCGATAGTAGCGTTTCAACGCGTCAAAGGCTTTTTGCTGGTAAGCCTTGACCACATCCGAGTAGTAATCTTCGGTGTGCACATAGCGCACGACTTTTTCGGGAAACTGGCTGGCGATGTGATTGCCGATGGCATGCATCAGGTGGGTCTTGCCCAGCCCCGCGCCGCCATAGATGAACAACGGATTGTAAGTATTGCCGCCGGGTGAAGTGGCAACCCGTTCGGCGGCGGCGCGCGCCAAATCGTTTGCCTTGCCAACGACCAGATTTTCAAAGGTGAGCGCACGGTTGAGACGGGTCTTGTCGTTTTCCTGCACGCCTGCCTTCGACGCGGTGGATTTGCTTTTTGGCTTGCCGTTCGCTTTTACGGCAATTTTCGGGCTGGCTTCGTGAACGGATAATACTTCTACGGGGGCGTCTTCCGCCCCGTTGCCGACCTTCTGCTCCGCCTTGCCGATGACGAGCGCAACCTTGACGGGCTTGCCAAAAAATTCGGCAGCGTGCGCCTCAATGCCCGACAGATATTTTTCCTTCACCCACTTGAGCGTGAAACCATTCGCCGCGACCAGTCGCAAGCCGCCTTCCACGTCGCCTTCAAGGGCGAGGGGGCGAATCCAGGTCGTGACTTGCTGCTGCGGCAATTCCTGCGCGTACTTTTTCAGACAGGATTTCCAGAATTCAGTAGGCATGAAACAGGCTCATGGAGAGGGGCGACCGAACTGACGGGGCGTAACAGACGGCGCAGATAAATGAAAAAAGCGCGAAAACAACGAAGCTGCAACAAGGGCGAGATTCTACTCCCAAAGCGCAGCGGACAAAAGTTATCCACAAGGGCGGTTGTGCTCGTAACACGCTATCGCGCGAACACAAGTTCTTGAACAGCTTTCTTTTCATGCGCCAGCGTTAGAGTTTCAGGCAGGCATCGGGCAGGGCGGTCGTCAGTTGCAGATGCGTGATGGCGGGACGCAAATCGAGTCCGGTCTGTTCTTTTAACGCCAGTGCGCGCTCGCGCAGCGTTTCCAGCGGCAGTTTGCGCGTTTTACCCACCACTCCCAAGGCGATGACATTGCCAACATCGGCGGAAGAAAAATGCAGCTTGCGCCCCGCAAAGGCTTCACGAATACGCCCCAGATTGGCTTTGAAGCCACGACTGCTGCCTAACAGGTTGCAGGAAAACACGCCTGTCGCCGTCAGCGCCGCGCGGCATCCGTCGTAGAACTTTGCCCCGGATAGCGCGCCGGTACGTCCGGCGGCGTTGAAGCCATCTTGCAAGATCAAATCAAACTTCGCGCGGGGCGCCTGTTGCGCCAACCATGCCGCGGCGTCGTCCATGATGATTTCAATCCGGGGCGAGTCAGGCAGCCTGAAAAACTGTTGCGCGACAGCGACCACGCCGGGATTGATTTCGAGGACGGTAAAGCGGGTGTCGGGAAAGTGACGATGCAGAAATTTGAGTTGCGATGCCGTGCCCAGCCCCACCAACAGACAATGCTGCGGCGGCGCATCGGAGAGCAGGAGCGAGAGCAACATTTCCTGCGTGTATGCCAGTTCCAGCGTAAAGGGGCGGGCGATACGCATCGCGCCCTGTACCCACTCCGAGCCGAAATGCAGGTAGCGAACGCCCTTGCTTTCGCTGATGTCGATGCTATGCACCGTGTTCCGCCAACAAACGCCGGATGTCCGCGGCGATTTCTTCCGGCGTGGCGTCATGCTTGATCGCCAGCCGCAGCCGCCCGGACGGATCGTAAGCGTAGGTCGTGACGCTATGGTCAACGGTGTAACTACCAGGTGTCTCCAAAGGATTGATGCGGTAAAACACCTTGAAGTCGCGCGCCAGTTCCGGCGTTTGCGCCACGCTGGTGTACAGCCCCAGAAAGGAAGGATGAAACGCGGGCGCATAAGCGCGCAACAATTCCGGCGTATCCCGCGCCGGATCGAGGGTGATGAACAACATCTGCACCTTATCCGCCTGCGCGCCCAGAAGTTCCAGTACCTGCACGGAACGGTACAGCGCGGTCGGGCAAACATCGGGGCACTGGGTATAGCCAAAGAAAATCAGCGCCACCTTGCCGCGCCAATCCACCAGCGTGCGCGGCTGACCATTGTGGTCGGTGAGCTTGAAGTCGCGTCCGTATTGCGGATTGATGAGTTCTTCGGCGTGAAACAAGGGCGCGCTGACCGGCGCGTCACATCCGGCCAGACAAACCATCGCCAGCATCGCCGCAAATAATTTCTTCATGGTAAAACCAACTCCGGTTGATGACAGACCTCGCAGGGGCGGGTTCCAACCCCGCCCCGCCCGCTTGGGAGCGCTGGCGTCCCCGCCGGCGGTTTTAAGATTTCCCGCACGGAGCCAACCCCGCCGGCGGGGACGCCGGCGCTCCCAGGCGGACAGCGAGCTTGGCAGATTCAAAATCTCGCCCCTACGAAACAACTTGTACAGCTTTGTCAGCGTTGTCGCTAATTTTCCGGTGTATTCCTGATACCGTCACGCGCGTTCAGCGGGCGGACGTAGGCTTCCACCGTCACTTCCTGACGTTCATGCTGGTCATTTTCCAGAATCAGGGTCAGCGGCACTTTCTGCCCCACGGTGACGGCCATCTTGAGTTGCAACAACATGATATGAAAGCCGCCGGGTTTCAGTTCCGTCACCACTCCGGCGGGCAGAAGAACGCTGGACACGGCGCGCATTTCCATCACCTCGCCCTTCATCCGCGTGGAATGAATTTCAGCCACATCCGCCACGGGCGAACGCACCCCGACCAACTGTAGCGTTTCAGGGCTGAGCAGCTTCAAAAACGCACCCGTCGCCCGCTGCGTCGGCACCGTCGCCCGCACCCAGGCATCCGTAACCCGCACCGGGGATTGCGCCTGGGCAACAGCGGAAAGGCAAAGGGCAAACAGCGTAAACAGGGCAGCGGCAAGGCGTAGCATGGGGGTACTCCGGCAAACTGTTAAACAAAATCGAACCATCAACCCGGTAGACATCTCAGGGATTTCCACCGTCCAAACGGTCAAGTATCGTAAGGGCGGCAGGGATGTTTGCCTCGGCAGCCATGAGTTTGAAACGGGTTTCGGCATCGTAAGCCGCCAGGCTTTGCACACTGATTTCCGTGATGAACTTGTTCACGCTGATACCACGGGTTTCAGCCACATTTTTCAGCCGATTCGCCACATCGTCCGGCAGGCGCAAGGTCAAAGTGTTCATAATAAAAACTCCTTCAAACAGTCCTGGGGCGTCAATACCCGCAAACGAGGCCACAAAAGCTGACCGCGCCGTACATCCTTGATGTTTATAGGTCACAATATTTATTGGACATCACGGGACGGTTTGATGGTCCCCTCGATAGGACACAAACAACCACGCAACTACAGGCTATTTCGGGTTTTCTTTCGTAAATTTTTGGGAGTTACGCAGCCTTTCCTAGTAATCGCCGTAACTGTAACCCCTTCTGAATGAACTGTACAACATCGGATTCACTGAAATGTTGTTGACGCCAGAACGCCCGATTTTCCATGTAGTTATACAAATCGTCATAAATGCCCGACCGTTTCAAGCACTTAAAGGCATATTCTGTCGTGCCGCGCTCAACGCATAAGTGCATAAAGGCGATGCTGTTGACATGCGTTAAGAGGGGACGGGGATCATATCAAGGGGGCACAAACCATTCAAGTTTTTCCGAGGCCAGAGGTTGATGAGGGTGGTAGCGGTTTGCAGAGCAGTTTCGGGGACACAAGCGAAGTCAGTTCCCTTGGGGAAGAAGCGCCTGAGTAAGCCGTTGTGGTGTTCATTGGAACCTCTTTGCCACGAAGCATAAGGGTCTGCAAAGTAGAAGGCGCAGTCCAGATGTTGGGCGATGCGAATATGTTCCGAGAATTCACGTCCATTGTCTGCCG
>BNUD01000063.1 GCA_025997095.1 Betaproteobacteria bacterium
GTGCAGAAAAATCCCTTTGCAACTGCGATAACACCCCATCCACAAGTACCCGAAGTTTCCGTAACGGATGATCCTGCGGTATCCGTTCTTCCAGCGTCCGATAACTGAACATCTCCCCCTGACTTATCAGGTTGTTGATTTTCTCCAAAAAACCGTCATTTTTCGTTCTCAAATGACGAAAAATCAGTGGGTTTGGAGGCATTTTTAGAGTTTTTCAACAACCTGTTATGTCTTGCCCACGCATTGATTGCTCCCGGTTCTCGAATGGGTTAATTATAACATATACATAATTTGGGCGGGTTTTTCAACATCCTGGTAATACCCGACCCTTCCATCAAGCGGCACATCTCCAGTACGAGCTTGTGGTCGGACATTTGGTGTCATGCCCCGGTTTAATTTCCACTGTGCCCTTGGTCGCGCAAGCTGTCTGCACTTGCTGGGAGTACCACAGCACGGCGGGCGTACCCATTTCGTTTCGCGCTACTTCAAACCCTCGCTTCCCGGTATTCTTGCTTCATAAGAAGTTTCGTGCAAAAATCCGGCTTTCCGTTCAAGCGGATGCTGCGGTCGTCGCGGCGCCGCCTAACGCCAACCTGATTTCTCATCGACAATTTAACCAAAGGGGTAAAGCAAAATGCTTACAGAGCATGAAAAGCAAGAGTTACAACAAAAGATGCTGTCGAATCAGCACGAAGTGTATGTGGTTTCGTTTGAAGAAATGGATAAGATTGTAAAGTCTTCACCCAAAGGAAATGATTCTGCCGTTCAAGCCGCCTGGCAAGAAATCAGAGGGAAAGTGGGTATTGGCGCGAGCTATTATGCTACTGCTGCTGATGTCGTAACAATAACCAAGCTGGTTAACGATTTAGGTGGAATAGGGGCAAAAGTCTATATCAAAACCTATAGAGGTAAGCCACATATAATTTTAAAAGGGTACGCGGGGTTGAGAACTATATTCACAGGAACGATGTACGGAGTTACAAATCCAAAAGTGATTAAAATGGGGCTAGGTAGAGCGGGTGCAAGTCACCTTGCAAAACAAGGAGGTATATTAACGGTAGTCCTATTGTCAGCTTATCGCGTCGCGGATTACTTTCTTACGGATCATTCAACGCTTAGTCAACTCATTGGAACACTCGCCACGGATGTGGTAAAAGTTGGCATTGTGACGGCTGCCGCTATAGGCACAGCTATTGTGGTAGGCGCTGCTACTTTCGCTATTGGGCCAATTGTAGCCGTAGTTATTGTTGGTCTTGGCGTATCCATGCTTCTTAATTTCGCGGATGATAAATTGGGGATTACAAATCGCGTAATTGCCGGGCTTGATGAGTTGGGTGAAAGTGCAAGCAGCTACATTAATCATCAAAAGCGGCGCGCTATTAACGCGGCGGGGAAGGCTGTAGACCAAATCATTGATCATGCGATTGAGTCAGCACGAACGATAACCATTAATTGGACAAGGAAGAAACTGAGGGAATACTTAACGCCATCAAGGAGGGTATGGTAAATGGAAGACCGAGAAAAACCATCATGGGGTATTATTATTTTTGGCCCAGTGTTATTTATCACTGGATCATTAGCGGCGTTGTTGTGGTTTTTTTACTGGCTGTTTGAGGTGTTTTTTGGAAAGTTGTCTGAATTGGAAGTGTTCTACACAGGCCATTTTTATATGCTAGGAGTGGGTGTCGGAATGCTTGTTCTTGCTATTGTTACAGTGCAGGAGTTTTGGTTAGGCAAGCCTCTTTCAAACAAGCAAGCAGCTTATTTAACAAAAATGGCTTTAATAAGTGTAGTATTGGCGTTTACAGCACCTCATCTGATACATTATTGTGCAGATAACTATCTATTAAAGAGAGGGTATTCAGTTTGCGAAGAAGCCTCACGCCAGTGGCGGTTTTTTCAACATATCGTATATATCCAACCGTCTATTGAGTGTAGTGCAGACCTTAAAGATAAATAACACAATGCCAAGAACCGTTCATGTAGACCAAGTCAATGATCATGCGATTGAGTCAGCGCGAACGATAGCCATTAATTGGACAAGGAATAAACTGAGGGAATACTTAAATCCATCAAGGAGGGTATGGTAAATGGAAGACCGAGAAAAACCATCACGGGGTGTTATTATTTTTGGTCCAGTGTTATTTATCACTGGATCATTAGCGGCGTTGTCATGGTTTTTTTACAGGCTGTTTGATGTGTTTTTTGGGGAGCTGTCTGAATTGAAAGTGTTCGACAAAGGCTCTTTTTACATGCTGGGAGTGGGTGTCGGGATGCTTGCTCTTGCTATTGGCACAGTACAAGAGTATTGGTTCGGCAAGCCCCTTTCAAACAAGCAAGCAGCTTATTTTACAAAAATGGCTTTAATGAGTTTGGTATTGATATTTACAGTGCCTCATCTGATCCATTATTGTGCAGATAACTATCTATTAAAGAGAGGGTATTCGGTTTGCGAAGAAGCTTCACGCCAGTTACGGCTTGTTCGAGACATCGCATATATTCAACCGTCTATTGAGTGTAGTGCAGATCTTGAAAATAAATAACACCATGCCAAGAACCGTTCATGTAGGCCAAGTCATTGATCGTGCGATTGAGTCAGCGCGAACGGTAGTCATTAAGTGGGCAAGGAATAAACTGAGGGAATATTTAACGCCATCAAGGAGGGCATGGTAAATGGAAGATCGAGAAAAACCATCATTGGCTGCTATTATTTTTTGTTCAGTGTTATTTATCGCAGGATCATTAGCGGCGTTGCTGTGGTTTTTTTACAGGCTGTTTGATGTGTTTTGGGGGGAGTTGTCAGAATTTGAAGTGTTCGACAAAGGCTCTTTTTACATGCTGGGAGTGGGTATCGGGATGCTTGTTCTTGCTATTGATATAGTACAAGAGGGGTGGTTCGGCAAGCCCCTTTCAAACAAGCAAGCAGCTTATTTAACAAAAATGGCTTTAATAGGTGTGGCATTGATGTTTACAGTGCCTCATCTGATCCATTATTGTGCAGATAACTATTTATTAAAGAGAGGGTATTCTGTTTGCGAAGAAGCCTCACACCAGTGGCGGTTTGTTCGAGACATCGCATATATTCAACCATCTGTTGAGTGTAGTGCAGACCTTAAAGATAAATAACACCATGCCAAGAACCGTTCATGTAGACCAAGTCAATGATCATGCGATTGAGTCAGCGCGAACGATAGCCATTAATTGGACAAGGAATAAACTGAGGGAATATTTAACGCCATCAAGGAGGGTATGGTAAATGGAAGATCGAGAAAAACCATCATGGGGCATTATTGTTTTTACTCCAGTGTTCTGCATCACTGGATCATTAGCGGCGTTGTTGTGGTTTTTTTACAATCTGTTTGATGTGTTTTTTGGAGAGTTGTCTGAATTAAAAATGTTCGACAAAACCGCTTTTTACATGCTAGGGTTAGGTGTCGGGATGTTTGTTTTTGTTATTGTTACAGTACAGGAGTTTTGGTTGGGCAAGCTTCTTTCAAACAAGCAATCAGCTTATTTGACAAAAGTGGCTTTAATAAGTGTGGTATTGATGTTTACAGTACCTCATCTGATCCATTATTGTGCAGATAACTATCTATTAAAGAGAGGGTATTCGGTTTGCGAAGAAGCTTCACACCAGTTGCGGCTTGTTCGATACATCGCATATATTCAACCGTCTGTTAAGTGTAGTGCAGACATTAAAGATAAATAACACCATGCCAAGAACCGTTCATGTAGATCAAGTCATTGATCATGCGATTGAGTCAGCGCGAACGATAACCATTAATTGGACAAGGAAGAAACTGAGGGAATACTTAACGCCATCAAGGAGGGTATGGTAAATGGAAGATCGAGAAAAACCATCATGGGGTGTTATTGTTTTTGGTCCAGTGTTATTTATCACAGGATCATTAGCGGCGTTGTTGTGGTTTTTTTACTGGCTGTTTGAGGTGTTTTTTGGGGAGCTGTCTGAATTGGAAGTGTTCTATACAGGTCATTTTTACATGCTGGGAGTGGGTGTCGTGATGCTTGCTCTTGCTATTGGCACAGTACAAGAGTATTGGTTCGGCAAGCCCCTTTCAAACAAACAAGCAGCTTATTTTACAAAAATGGTTTTAATGGGTTTGGTATTGATGTTTACAGCGCCTCATCTGATCCATTATTGTGCAGATAACTATCTATTAAAGAGAGGGTATTCTGTTTGCGAAGAAGCTTCACGCCAGTGGCGGGTTTTTCAACATATCGTATATATCCAACCGTTCGTTGAGTGTAGTGCAGATCTTAAAGATAAATAACAAGGCGCTGCACACCGACGCCCGAAGCTCCGTGGCTTTTATGTGTTTCGCTTCGCTTTGTTTCGCGCTGCCTCAAACCCTCGCTTCCCGACGTTCTTGCTTTGTGGGAAGTTTCATGCAAAAGTCTGACCTTCCGTTCAAACCGATGCCGCTGTCACAGCGCCGCTTAACGCCAACGTCAGCCGACCATCTACTTTTCCAATCACCTTTTCCCACCATGACCCCACAAATCAGACCCGCGACGCCATCGGATTTCGACGCCATTTATGCCCTCATCAAAATCCTGGGGCATGATCTGGCGTTTGACGGGATGCGGCAAATCTATCTGGAAAACCTCAACCACCCCGACCTGCACTACCGGGTTGCCGTGAATGATGCCGCCCGCGTGGTGGGCTTTATCAGCCTCTCCCTGCAAAAACACCTGCACCACGCCGCCATCATCGGCGAGATACAGGAACTCATCATCGAACCCGCCTGCCGGGGGCAAAACATCGGGCAGGCGCTCCTGCGTCACGTAGAGCAAATTGCCCGACAGGCAGGCGCGGTCACGGTCGAGTTATCCACCAATATGCGTAGACTTGACGCCCACCGCTTTTATGAACGCGAAGGTTTTACACGCAGCCATTATCGGTTCGTCAAGGAATTGGCATTGGAAACGGAGCGTCAGGATACATGACGTCTGATTTAAGCGATGCCCCCCTGCGCCTCACCTTTCTGGGCACGGGCGACGCGGCGCAGACGCCCGCCTACGGCTGCCACTGCCCCGCCTGCGAACGCGCGCGACGTGATGAATCCCGCCGTCGCCGCCCCTGTTCGGCGCTGCTGGAAGCGGGCGGGCAACGTTATCTGATTGACAGCGGGCTAACCGATCTGGCGGAACGCTTCCCCGCAGGCAGTCTCGACGGCATTCTCCAGACCCACTACCACGCCGACCACGCGCAAGGGCTTTTGCACCTGCGCTGGGGAAAAGGCGCGCCGCTGCCGGTTTTGGGGCCGCCCGACCCTGAAGGATTCGCCGATCTCTACAAACACCCCGGCCCCCTGGATTTCTCAAACCCGTTCCAAGCCTTTGAGCGACGCGCCCTGGGGCAACACCGAAAACCCGGCGGACAGATTTTCGTAACCGCCATTTTGCTCGCGCACTCAAAAATCACCTTTGGCTACCTCATCGAATATGGCGAACGCAAACTGGCGTACCTGACCGACACATCCGGCTTGCCGGACGAGAGCAAAACCTTCCTCCAGCAATTCAGACTGGACGCCCTGATTCTGGATTGCACCCACCCCCCCACAGCGCCTGACGCCCCCGCCCGCCCACAAAACCACAACGACCTGACGCGCGCGCTGGCAGACGCCCACGCCATAGCCCCCGCAAAAACCTGTCTGACCCACATCAGCCACACCCTCGACGCCTGGCTGGAACACCACCCCCTGCCCGATAATTTCCCCCCTGCCACAAGCTTTGCTTACGATGGGCTGGTAATTGAGTGCCAAGGGATGCCCGATCAGTCATCCCCCCTTTAGTTTCTCGGTTGGGTAAGCGTAGCGTAACCCGACACTGATCCGTCAATCTGGACGTGCGATGAATCGCCAATGTCGGGTTGCGCCTGCGGCTTACCCAACCTACAGCCTGTGGCAGCATATGGTGTATTTGATTGCCGGATTAATAGTGGAGGGAGCATCTTGCTCCCTCGTGTTTGAATGGGGAGCAGGATGCTCCCCTCACTTTAACCGCTCCGCAATCTCTGCTCGGCGGCGGCGAGGCTGGCGGGGACGCCTAACAGCACGACGACATCGCCTGCCTTGATGCGCATGGTCGGTGTCGGCGTTACATTCCTGATGCCCAGACGCTGGATGGCGCGGACTTCGCAGCCCAGTTCTTCGATGTTCAATTCTTCCAGCGAGTGTCCGATGCTGGCGGAGCCGGAACCTATCCATACAGAATAGAGGCGGGGTTGCAGGTCGGTTTCGCTGTGTTCGGTGGGGCTGTAGAAGAAGCCGCGCAGAAGTTGGTAACGCTCGCTGCGGGTTTCGCGCACGCGGCGCAGCACCCGGTTCATGGGCAAGCCCATCAGCACCAGCGCGTGCGAGGCGAGCATCAGGCTGGCTTCCAGCGATTCCGACACGACTTCGCTCGCGCCCGCCTTGGAGAGTTGTTCAACCTGGCGTTCATTGGCGGAGCGCGCCACAACAGGAAGTTCGGGGCGGCTGTTGCGAATATGGGTGATGATTTTTTCGGCGCTCTTCGGGTCATCCACCGAAATCACGACGACGCTGGCGCGTTGCAATCCCGCCGCCAGCAAGGATTCGCGCCGGGTGGCGTCGGCGAAGACCACGCTTTCGCCCGCCGCTGCCGCTTCCCGCACCCGTTCGGGATTGAGATCCATCGCAATGTAAGCAACGCCTTCCTGCGCCAGAAAGCGCGCCAAAAACCTGCCGCAACGCCCGAAACCGCAGATGATGGCGTGGTGTTCCGTCGCCATGCTTTTCGTGGCGACCTGCGTAATCTGCATGGATTTCAAGAGCCATTCGCTGCCGATGAAACGTGTCACCAGCCGCTCGCAAAACTGGATGATAAAGGGCGCGGTGAGCATGGAGAGCACCAGCGCAGAGAGTACGACCTGACCTACATGCGCCGGAATGCCTTTGACTTCGCCCAGCAGCACAAAGCCGAATTCGCCGCCCGCGCAGAGCCAGAGCGCGTCGCGCACGGCGTTACCGGGCGTGGAACCCATGCGTCTTGCCACAGCCCAGACCACGAACGCCTTGAGCGCCAGCAAGCCCACCAACACCAGCAGCGCCGCCCACCAGTTGTGCAACAGGATGGGCATATCGAGTTTCATGCCGATGGTGACAAAGAACAGCCCCATGAGCACATCGCGGAAGGGCTTGATGTCTTCTTCCACGGTAAGTTTGTATTCGGTTTCGGAAACCAGCATCCCCGCCACGAACGCGCCCAGCGCCAGCGACAGCCCCGCCAGTTCGGTAATGTAGGCGAGGAACAGGGTGATCAAAATCACGTTCAGGGCGAAGATTTCTTCGGAACGGGCGCGGGCGACGAAATGAAACCACTTTCGCATCAGCCGCTGACCAAAAAAAAGAATCAGGGAGAGCACCACCGCCGCCTTCGCCAAAGCGATGCCCATTTCCAGCGCCATTTCATTCAACGGCTTGGAGAGTGAGGGCAGCAGAATCAGCAGCGGCACCACCGCCAGATCCTGAAACAGCAACACGCCGATGATGTCGCGCCCGTGCGGAGCGTCCAGTTCCAGACGTTCGGTGAGCAGTTTGGAAATGACGGCGGTGGACGACATGGCGATCACGCCGCCGATGGCCAGCCCCAGTTGCCACGAATGACCTGAGGCGAGCGCGATGCCTGTGACCACGAGCATGGTCAGCGCGACCTGCAAGCCCCCCAGACCAAAAACGGTGCGTTTCATCGCATAGAGCTTGGAGAGCGAAAATTCCAGACCGATGGAAAACATCAGGAAAACGACGCCAAATTCGGCGAGGCTTTGGGCGTCGGCAACGTCCTTCATGAAATTGAAGGCGTGCGGTCCGATCAGGCTGCCCACCAGCAGATAACCCAATACCGGCGGCAGGTTAATGCGACGGAACAAGACGACTGCCAACACCGAAGCGCCCAGAAGCAGCAGGGTGAGTTGCAGTGTATTCATGGGGAGCGCGCGCGTGACCTGTTGTTATAATCCGCGCTCATCATAACGTATCAGCCGCCATGCTTTTACGCCGTGGGGAAAAAATCTGCGCGCCCGCAGTATACAATTGCGTATTTCCAGCCGCGTTTCTTTTCCGCATTGCTGGCAAACCGTTCAAGGCTCTTCGTTTTCATGCCGCAAAAAACTCCCCGCGCGCCCGCGCCCACTTCCGCCCGTGCCATCGAACTGGCGGCGAATACCTTGCGGATCGAAGCCGACGCCATCCGCGCGCTGATTCCCCGCGTCAACGCCGATTTCGCGCGCGCCGTCGATTTGATTCTGGCGGGGACGGGGCGGGTCATCGTGAGCGGCATGGGCAAATCCGGTCATATCGCCCGCAAGATTGCCGCCACCCTCGCGTCCACCGGCACGCCCGCTTATTTTGTGCATCCCGGCGAAGCCAGTCACGGCGACCTGGGCATGGTGCAGGGCAGTGACATTTTTCTGGCGCTCTCCAATTCCGGCGAAACCGAAGAAGTGCTGCGGATTCTGCCCGCCGTGCGTCGTCAGGGCGCGCGACTGATTGCCATGACCGGCAATCCGGCGTCCACCCTCGCCACCACTGCCGACGCGCATCTCGATGCCAGTGTCGCGCAGGAAGCCTGCCCCCTGAATCTCGCGCCGACGGCGAGCACCACCGCCGCGCTGGCGTTGGGCGACGCGCTCGCCGTGGCATTGTTGGACGCGCGCGGATTCGGGTCGGAGGATTTCGCCTTGTCGCATCCCGGCGGCAGTCTGGGGCGGCGACTGCTCACCTATGTGCGCGATGTCATGCACACCGCCGACACCCTGCCCACCGTATCGCCCGCCGCGCCGCTGTCCGAAGCGATTCTGGCGATGAGTCGGGGCGGCCTGGGGATGGTGGTGATTACCGATACGGCAAACCGGATTCTCGGCATCTTCACCGATGGCGACCTGCGCCGCGCCTTCATCGAAGGCGTCGACCTGCATGGCGCCGCCATCGGTACGCTGATGCACGGCAATCCCTGGCGCATCGCGCCGGACAAGCTGGCGGTAGAAGCCGTGGAATTGATGGAGCGTCATCGCGTCAATCAGATTCTGGTCGCCACCGACGAGAATCATCTGGTCGGCGCGTTAAACATGCACGACCTTTTTGCCGCCAAGGTGATTTGATGACCGCACACGAACGCGCCGCAAATATAAAACTCATCGCCTTCGACATCGACGGCGTGATGACCGACGGCAAACTTTATTACACCGATGACGGGCGCGAGCTGAAAGCCTTCAACACGCAAGATGGTCAAGGGCTGCGCTTTTTGCAACAGGCGGGCGTTGCACTCGCCATCATCACCGGACGCACTTCCGGCGCGGTGGCGGCGCGGGCGAAAAATCTGGACATTCATCACCTGTTTCAGGGCGTATCCGACAAACACGCCTGCATGTCCGCCCTGCTCGCCCAACTGGGTCTGGACTGGTCAGAAGCGGCTTACATGGGCGACGACGTGGTCGACCTGCCGACCATGCAAGCCTGCGCTTTTTCCGCAGCGCCAGACAACGCGCATCCGACGGTGCGGGCGAAGGCGAATTTCGTGACCGCCCATCGGGGCGGCGAGGGCGCGGTGCGCGAAGTCTGCGATTTGATTCTGGCGGCGCGGCAAGGAAATTCCCATGCTTAAACATGGCAGCGCGCCCGCCCTGTTTCCGCTCCTGCTGCTGGTGGCGCTCGCGGCTCTGGCGTACTGGCTGGAAGCCAGCACGGAACCGCAGCCGCCCCAGCCCGACGCCAACCTGCGCCACGACCCGGACGCCACCGCCGAAAAATTCACTGTCCTGCGTTACGACCCCGGCGGCAAATTGCGTTATCGGCTGGTCGCTGACGCGATGGAACATTACCCGGACGATGACAGCAGCCATGTGCAAAATCCGCGTCTGACCCACTATCGCCCCCAGTCGCCCGACATCACCCTGACCGGAAAATCCGCTCTCGTCACCGAAAAGGGGAATCGCGTTCTGATCCAGGAAGACGTGGCGCTGACCCGCGCCGGGTTCGCCGGTCGCCCCGAACTCGTCGCCCGCACGTCGGAACTCACCGTGCTGCCGGACGAGGGCAAGGCGTTCAACCATCATCCGGTGCACATCACTCAGGGGACAAACTGGATGAATGGCGTCGGCTTGCAAATGGACAACAATGAGGGCACCTTCGTATTGCAAAAACAGGCGCGCGGCGCTTATGTCCGCCCCGCCCCTTGAATAATTTTCCCCGACTGAATTTCCATGATCCGCTTTCTTCTCTCCGCCCTGTTCTCCACCCTGCTTTTCGGCAGCCTGACCGTTTGCGCCGAACAAGCCGACCGCGACAAACCCATTACGCTGGAAGCCGACCGAATCACCATCGACGACATCAAGCGGATACAAACCCTGGAAGGCAATGTCGTGCTCACCCAGGGCACGCTGATGATTCGCGCCAGCAAAATTGTGATGACGGAAGACGCCTACGGGTTTCAACACGGCGTCGCGTTCTCCGGCGCGGGCGGACTCGCGCGTTTCCGGCAAAAACGTGAAGGGCGCGAGGAATGGATCGACGGCGAAGCCGAACGCATCGAGTATGATGCCCACAACGAAGTCGCCGAATTTTTTCACCGCGCCTGGATCAAGAGTGGCGGCGACCAGTTGCGCGGCGACTACATCTGGTACGACGCCATTTCCGAACGCTACCTCGCCAGCGCGGGCGCGCCCGACAGCAAAAATCCCGACGCGCCCAAACCCAGAGTGCGCGCCATCCTCCAGCCCAAAAACAAGCCCGCGTCGGAGAACGACGCCGCCAGCAATGCCCATTCCAATGATGCCTTGCCGTTGAAAAGCACGCCCGCGCTGACCCCGCCGGAGCATCCCTGACCTTCGTCGAGATTGTTCCAACTATATGACTAAATAGAATAATTTGTCTGAACAAACAGTTGACACCCTTGTTATTTTTCATCATATAATTGAACGATGTTGCGTCGCAGCATATTTTCCACGCAGTTCCAAATTCAAGGAGTTTCACCATGACGTTTACCTCTCCCGAGCAGTTCGCCGCCACCAACAAGGCGGTTGTCGATTCCCTGCTGTCCCTGGCAGCCACCACGCTGGATTCCGCCGAGCGCATCGCCGCCCTCAATCTGAATACCGCCCGTTCCGTGCTGGAAGACTCGGTGACCAACACCAAGGCGATCCTGAATGTGAAAGACCCGCAGGAAGCCCTCTCCCTGCAAGCTTCCCTGGCGCAACCCAATGTGGAAAAAGCCGTGGCTTACACCCGCAGCATCTACGAAATTTCCGACCAGGCCAAAGAAGGTTTCGCCAAGCAGATTTCCGCCAACTTCGCTGACTGGCAAAAGCAATCTTCCCAACTGCTGGAAAATTTCAGCAAGTCCTCCCCGGTGGGTTCCGATGTTGCCGTGGCTGCCGTTCGCTCCGCCATCGCCGCCACCAACTCCGCTTTTGAAAGCCTGAACAAGGCCGCCAAGCAGGTTTCCGAAATCGCCGAAGCCAATGTTGCCGCCGCGACCAATGCCACCGTCAAGGCTGTTGGCGCAACCGCCGCCGCCGCGACGCCCGGCAAGAAGAGCAAATAAAACGTCCAGATTTAACCCTCGCCCCATCGCGGGGGTTATTATTTGGGTGTAGTATCAAAAAAACATCTTTTCATACCATCCGAACCAAGGAGACAAAAATTATGAGTAATCAAGGCTTTGAACAACTGGCAGCCACCCAGAAACTCGGCGCTGACACCCTGTTGACCCTGATCCGTTCCACCAGCAGCGGTCTGGAGCGTCTGACCGCCCTCAACATCGCGGCCGCCCGCGACCTCCTCAACAGTTCTGTTGCCAACACCCAGCAAGTTCTGGCGGTCAAGGACATTTCCGACCTTTCCCGCGTCAATGCCAATTTGCTGCAACCCGCGCTGGAAAAATGGCTGGACTATTCCCGTGGCGTTTATGAACTGGCGACTTCCCTGCAAAAAGAAGTCGGCGCGCTCGCCGAAGGTCAATACGCGCAACTCACCAAGAGTGCGACCGCCAGTCTGGACAAGACAAAATCCGCTCCCGGCAATGACATCATCGCCGCTACCGTAAAAACTTTCCTGGATTCTTCTGGTCGTGTTTACGAACAACTGAACAGCCTGTCCCGGCAGGCCAACGCCATCGCGGAAGCCAACATCAAGGCGGTCACCACCGCAACCTCCCAGGTTGCCGCCGCCGCGAAACGCACGACCGTGAAAAAATAAGCGCAACCCCCATATTGCAAAAAACCTGGTCGAACCTGACCAGGTTTTTTTATGCCCGGCTATTCATGTTTCAATCCACGCCCGTGACCGGGCGATACAGCACGGAAGAGGTTACGCCTCTCCCGTGCCTGATTATCCCCCTGAAGGTGGAGGTTTCAAACCGGAGTTTGTTCTTGATGAAATAGATTTTATTTAGAGCAGATTAATTCCGGTTCGCATTAGAAGCGAGACACGAAGACTGCCCGAAGACAGTGCTCTTGCACGGCGAGGCGAAGTCGACAAAGGTTCGTTTTTAATGCGAATCGGAATAATACCCGATTCACGCCCAATGCCGCAAGCATTCCACCGCTCGCGCTCGCGCCTTGGCATCGGCTGACTGTACGGCTTCCAGCGTATCCGCTGGCGTGACGGGCAGCGCGTCCAGCACGGCGGACACAAGCTGGGCGATGCCGGGGAAAGAGAGGCGTCGCGACAAAAAGGCTTCGACGGCGATTTCGTTCGCCGCGTTCAAGATCGCCTGCGCCGTGCCGCCTGCCGCCAGTGCCGCGTAAGCCAGCTTCAAACAGGGAAAACGCCCGAAATCCGGTGCCTGAAAATCCAGGCGCGCCATCTGGAACAAATCCAGCGGGGAGACGCCGGATTCAATGCGTTCCGGGTACGCCAGCGCGTGGGCAATCGGCGTTCGCATATCGGGGTTGCCCAACTGCGCCAGCACCGAGCCATCCACGTATTCCACCAGCGAATGAATCACCGATTGCGGATGCACCACCACCTGAATCCGCTCGCCCGGCACGCCGAACAGCCAACGCGCCTCGATCAGTTCCAACCCCTTGTTCATCATCGAAGCGGAATCGACCGAGATTTTACGTCCCATTGCCCAATTGGGATGCGCGCAGGCTTCCTCCGGCGTCACCGCCTCAAACGTCGCCGCCGCGCGATTGCGAAACGGTCCGCCGGACGCCGTGAGCAGCAAACGGCGCACGCCGGTATGCACCAGCCCCGGCTTGAACCCTGCTGGCAGGGATTGAAAAATCGCGTTGTGCTCGCTATCCACCGGCAACAAGGTTGCGCCGTGGCGGGCGACGGCTTGCATGAACAGGTCGCCCGTCATCACCAACGCTTCCTTGTTCGCCAGCAATACCCGCTTCCCCGCCGTGACCGCCGAGAGCGCCGGAGCCAGCCCCGCCGCGCCGACAATCGCCGCCATCACCGTATCCGCTTTTGCCGCCGCCGCCACCTGACACAGGGCATCCGCGCCGTACAACACTTCGGTCTTGACGCCGGAATCGCGCAAGGCTGCCTGCAAACGCGCCGCATCCTCCGCGCCGCCCAAAACCGCGTAATCCGGCGTGAATTCCCGGCACTGTTCCAGCAAACCCTCCCACTGCCGATGCGCGCACAAGGCAAACACGCGATAACGCTCCGGGTGCAAGCGCAGCACTTCCAGCGTGCTTTTGCCGATGGAGCCGGTGGAACCGAGAATGGTGAGGGTTTGGGGATCGGTCATAACAAGGAATAATAGAATTCGATAAAATAGTTTCGCACAATACGAAGCACGCCAAGCACGATCACAACGCAGGGCAGAATCGCCATCAAACTGTCAATACGGTCAAGCACGCCGCCATGCCCCGGCAGAATGTTGCTGCTGTCCTTGATGCCCGCCTGACGTTTCAGCAGGGATTCAAACAGGTCGCCCATGATGCCGAGTACCGCAAGAAAAATATACGTCAGGGCGACGGAAATCATGAGCAACAGGGCAAGCCCCAGTGGAACTTGACTAATGCCACTGCGAAGCAGCATCGCATAAACCCAAACCCCCGCCAATGCGCCCCAAACACCCGCCCATGTCTTGCCCGGACTGATTTCAGGAGCCAGTTTCTTGCCACCGAATTTGCGTCCGGCAAAGTAAGCGGAAATATCGGAAACCCAGGCAATCCCCATCACAATCAACAACTGCTCTGCCCCACGTGTCCCTCCTCGTACATAGATGAAAGAGAGCCATGTAGAAAAAATCAGGAAGACCCCCAGCACCAGCAGAGCGCCCTGCTCCTGCCAGCGCGTCAAATCCAGACGCCAGCGCCGCCGCAACCAGAAAGGGATGACCAGACACCAGAACAGCGTTGCCAGCACGAACACCGCCGCACACGCGATGAAATCGTTATAGCCACTCAGGT
>BNUD01000064.1 GCA_025997095.1 Betaproteobacteria bacterium
AAAGCCGGACAACTCGCCAGCACCGCCGCCCTGATTGAAATAACGCGCAAGCCACTTTTGCGCGGCGATGAGTTCATTTCTGAACGTCCATTGGTCGCGTGAGAGCAGGGCGAGGCGGGCGTTCAAGAGCCGCAGTTTGATGTTTTCGCGCAACATGCGGCTTTGGTCGGGGGTGAGCAGTTCCGGCGCGGGTCGGTCGAATTTCTGGATGTGCACCAGGCTCCTGATTTCTTCCCAGGCTTCGGCAGCCAGTGCGCGCCACCATGATGGCGCGGTTTCGTCCGGCGTTTTCCGGCTGGCGGCGGCTTCATCCTCCGGCACGATGTCCAGCGAGAGCGGTAAAGAATCAATGCCGGAGATGACATTTTCCAGCCGCAGGCTCATGCCGATCACGTCGACAAAAGGCGCGCTCCGCAGGGTTTCCAGATCGCGCGCCAGTGTGCGGCGCAGGTTCACAAAGCGGGAATCCAGTCGGGCGAGGCGGTTGTCGGCGGCCTGCAAGGCGAAAATGGCGGCTTGCGCGTTGCCGGAAAGCTGCAAATGCTGATGGGCGATATTGACGTTTTGCTCCACTTCCGCAAGCAGGGCGTCGTCACGACTGATGGCGGCTTCCTGATAAATGCTTTGCAGCGCGTTCGCCTGATCCTGAAACTCGCCCAGACGGGCGTCCAGCGCGCCATATTTGCGCTGCAATTCGGTGGCTTCGCGCATCGCCTTGTCAGAGAGGGTACGGCTTTCCTGCACGACGCGGTCGCTTTCCGCCAGACGTGCCGCAAGCTCATGGCGTGTGCTGGCGAGGGACGCGCGCGTTTCCAGCCATTGCCAGACGACCAGCGCCAACATGCAGAGCACAATCCAGAACCAGGGATTAAGCCAGAAAAATCGCCGCGAGGCGGGCGGCGGCAACATGGGGAGTTGAACTTTTGTACTCATGGTAGCTGTTAATTATAAGCATAAGCGCCCAGTCCGGCTAACAATCCGGCATCGCCTGTCGCCGTCAGGATGACTTTTGCGAAACCTGCTCCACGCGCCTTGTCGATAATGCGGGCATGGGGGGCAAAAATGGGGATGGCGTAGAGGGCAGGGAGGTGTCCGGCGATCTCGATCAGGTATTGCAGGCTCTCGCTGCTGGAGAGGGTCAGCGCGTCGAAGCGACAGGCGGCAAGCGCGCCGCAAAATTCCTCGCGCCCCGCCGATGGCGCGCTACGCCGATACACCGGCACGTATGCCACCTTTGCGCCGCGTTCGACAAGCGTTTGCGCCAGCAATTCGCGCCCGCCATCGCCGCGAAAGATGACGATTTTTTGCCCGCGTATCCGGTCGGCGAAAAATTCCGGCAGGGCAAGCAGAGATTCGGAATC
Source organism: Betaproteobacteria bacterium (assembly GCA_025997095.1). Classification (GTDB taxonomy): domain Bacteria; phylum Pseudomonadota; class Gammaproteobacteria; order Burkholderiales; family Rhodocyclaceae; genus Azovibrio. Next base: position 1,362 of record BNUD01000064.1, read on the forward strand.
GGAGCCTTCGGACGGAAAGAGGCAGCGGGTTATGCCCGCCGCCGCCAGCGCGTGTGCCGTGCCTGCGCCTACGGCGACGGCTTGCAGATTGTCATGCCAGTGCGCCAGCAGGGATGGCAAGGCATGGCGCACGGCGTTGGCGCTGACGAAAATGGCAAAACGGTATTCGGTCAAACGGGCGGCGGCTCTTGCCAGCGGCGCGGCATCGGGGTAAGGGCGGATGTCCAGCAGGGGAAAAAGATACGCCTCCCCTCCCAGTGCGCGAATGCCCGCCGCCAGTTCCCCCGCCTGCTCGCGGGGGCGGGTAACGACGATAGCGCGACCCCGCAAGGGAAGGGGGGCGTTCACATCCTGTCAGCCAAGCGCGGCGAGAATGGCGTCAGCGCCGCGCGCGCGCAAATCGGCGGCAAGTTCATTGCCCAGATTTTCGGCATCGCCCGGATCGCCGCAAATTTCGCCTTCCAGCATTGTTTGTCCGTCTGGCGTGGCGATGAAGCCGCGCAGCCAGAGTTGTCCCTCGTTCAGGATGGCATAGCCGCCCAAGGGCACTTGACAGGAGCCGCCCAGGGCGCGGGAAAAGGCGCGTTCGGCGGTGACGCATTGGGCGGTGGGGGCATCGTGCAGGGCGGCGACATGGGCGGCGGCGCTCTGGTGTCCGGTGCAAATTTCGATGCCCAGCGCGCCTTGACCGGGCGCGGGCAGCGATTGTTCCGGTGTGAGCACGGCGCGAATGCGCTCTTTCAAGCCCAGACGAATCAGTCCGGCGGCAGCGAGAATGATGGCGTCGTAGTCGCCGGCGTCCAGTTTTTTCAGGCGCGTATCCAGATTGCCGCGCAGGCTCTTGATGATGAGATGCGGATAGCGGCGGCGCAACAGGGCTTCCCGACGCAGGCTGGACGTGCCCACCACCGCGCTGACCGGCAGGTCTTCCAGCCGGGCGTAGCGATTGGAAACAAAGGCATCGCGCGGATTTTCGCGTGTGCAGATGGCGGCGAGGGTAAAGCCCTCCGGCATTTCCATCGGCACGTCTTTTAACGAATGCACGGCGAGGTCGGCGCGACCTTCCTGCATGGCGGCTTCCAGTTCCTTGATGAACAGACCCTTGCCGCCGATTTGCGCCAGGGGACGGTCAAGAATCTGGTCGCCCTGCGTGGTCATGCCGAGGATGCTGACGACAACGCCGGGATTCAAGGCGGCAAGCCGCGCCTGAATATGTTCCGCCTGCCACATGGCAAGGCGGGATTCACGGGAAGCGATAACGATTTCAGGCATCGGGTGTCAGAGGTCAGGTGGCAGGGGGCGGCTTACGCCGCCGCTTCGCTTGTCTTCTTTGCGGCGGTTTTGGTTGTGGATTTCGCGCCCGCTTTTGGCGCTTTCGGGACGCGCTTTTCAAATTCAAAACCGACTTTGCCATCCGGCGCTACGACCAGAAAGGCGGAGAATTTCCGGCGGGTGCGGGAAGAGACAAATTCTTTTAACAAATCGGTACGTCCGTCCGCCAGCAGTTTTTGCATTTGCGCGCGTTCCACGGGTTGCAGCAAAATGATTTTGCCGGAACGAAAATCGCAGCTTTTGGCGGCACCCACAGATTTTTCGCAGACATAGGCGTTGCCGTGTTCATACACGGAGCCGCCGCATTTGGGGCATTTGCCCAGGGCTTCCTGCGCGGAAAAGTCTACGGGTTCGTCGCTGTCGCCGCCCGCGCTTTGACCGAAATCGAATTCGCTCTCGAATTTGTCATTTAATTTCAGGCTGGCGGCGAAGGGGCGTCCCATTTTGTTGCGAAAGCCCGTGAGCGGACCGATGCTGCGTTCGTTGAGCAGGGTTTCGATTTCCGCCGGTTCAAACTGGCGGCTGGCAACGATTTTCCAGAGGGCGAAATCGCAGGCGGCGCACTGGAATTTTTTGTAATTCTCTTTCACCACGCCGCCGCATTTGGGGCAGGGCGCGGCGAGGATGCCGAAGTCGCCGGGGATGGTGTCGGAATCGTAGCTCTTGGCGCGTTCGACGATGAGTTTGGTCATCTCGGCGATTTCGCGCATGAAGTCCTGCCGTGAGAGTTCCCCTTTTTCGATGCGCCCCAGTTTCCATTCCCAATCGCCGGTCAGTTCCGGCGCGGTCAGTTCATTGACACCCAGACCGTTCAACAGGGTCAAAAGCGAAAACGCCTTGGCAGTGGGGATGAGTTCGCGCCCCTCGCGCAGCATGTATTGTTCGGCTATCAGGTTTTCGATGATTTGCGCCCGCGTCGCTGGCGTGCCCAGACCGCGCCCTGCCATCGCCGCTTTCAGTTCTTCGTCCTCGATCATCTTGCCCGCGCCTTCCATGGCGGAGAGCAGCGTGGCTTCCGAGTAGCGCGGGGGCGGGCGGGTGGCGGTGGCTTTGAGATTCACCTCTTCGGCAGCGACTTTTTCGCCTGCCTTGACTGGCGGCAGGTTGCCTTCGTCGCCTTCCTGACCTTCCTTGCCATAGACGGCGAGCCAGCCGGGTTGCACCAGCACCTTGCCTTCGGTCTTGAAGGGATGTTCCTTGACGCGGGTGATGCGGGTGGTGACCAGATATTCGGCAGCGGGGAAAAAGACGGCGAGAAAACGCTTGACCACGAAGTCGTAGAGTTTTTGTTCCGGCTCGGAAAGATTTTTTGGCGCTTGCGTGGTGGGGATGATGGCGAAGTGGTCGCTGATTTTGGCATTGTTGAAAATGCGCTTGTTGGGCAGCACCCAGTTGCGCGCCAACACCTGATGCGCGAAGGGGGCGTAGCGGGCGAGCAACACTTCGTCGTGCCCCTTGCCCGCGCCTTCGCCCGTGAGCATGGCGAGCGTCGCCTTGACCGTGCCCAGATAATCTTCGGGCAGGCAGCGCGAATCGGTACGCGGATAGGTGAGCACCTTGTGTTTTTCGTACAAGGCCTGCGCCAGACCCAGCGTGTTTTTGGCGGAGAAGCCAAAGCGGGCATTGGCTTCGCGTTGCAGACTGGTGAGGTCAAAGAGCAGCGGCGAGAGTTGGGTGGTGGGCTTGGCTTCTTCGCTGACTTCGCCCACGCCGCCCTGACAGGCGGCGACGATGGCGGCGGCTTTTGCTTCTTCCCAGATGCGGTCTGCGCGGGCGTGTTCGTCTTCTTTATGGCTCTTGAACCCTTCGTCGAACCATTTTCCGGCGTATTCCCCGGCGTGAGCGGCGAAGCGGGCTTCCACTTCCCAAAAGGGACGCGGCTTGAATTCGCGGATTTTCTTTTCGCGCTCAACGACGATGGCGAGCGTCGGCGTCTGCACCCGCCCCACCGTGGTCAAGTGAAAACCGCCCGTCTTGGAATTGAAGGCGGTCATGGCGCGGGTGCCATTGATGCCCACCAGCCAGTCGGATTCGGAACGGCACACCGCCGCATCCGCCAACCCCTGCATTTCGCCGCCGCCGCGCAAACGGGTAAAGCCGTCGCGGATGGCAGATTGGGTCATGGATTGCAGCCAGAGACGTTGAATGGGTTTTTGCGTTTTGGCGTGTTGGGCGATGTAATTGAAAATCAACTCGCCTTCACGCCCCGCGTCACAGGCGTTGATGAGCGCGTCCACGTCTTTGCGCTTGATGAGGCGGGTCAGCGTTTTCAGGCGCGACTCGCTCTTTTCGATGGGTTTCAAATCGAAATGCGGCGGAATGACCGGCAGGTGCGCGAACGACCACTTTCCGCGCTTGACCTCGTATTCTTCCGGGCACGCCAGTTCCAGCAGATGACCGACGGCGGAAGAAACGACGTATTCATCGTTTTCAAAATAATCGTCATGCTTCGTCAATCCGCCCAACGCCTTGGCGATGTCGGATGCAACAGAAGGTTTTTCGGCAATGATCAGCTTTTTGCCCATAAATTCGCTCATACGGCAAGACGCCGCTTCCATAAAAATTGCGGGGATAATACATCAGGGATCAGATGTCAGGGGACAGGGTTCAGAGAATGTTACCGATGACCGCGCCGCTTTGTCCTGTTTTTCAGCCCAACTGCTGATAACGGTTGCCCGGCAGAGGGGCGATACGACCGGCTAATTCCAGGTCAAGCAGGAGCGCGAGCAGCGTGTCGGCGCTCAAGCTTGTGCGCTCTGCCAGTTCATCCAGCGTGCAGGGGGCGTGACCGAGTTGGGCGAGCACCTGGGCGGCATGGTCATTTGTGGCGGCGAAAGGTTCAGGATTGGCGTCGGATTCTGCGGATGTTGCGGGTGTTGCGGATATGGGCGCGGGCGGCGACCATGCGCCCAATTCTTCCAGAATATCCTGTGCGGATTCCACCAGTTTGGCGCCCTGTTTAATCAGACGATGGCAGCCACGCGACAACGGCGAATGGATGGAGCCGGGGATGGCGAAGACTTCGCGCCCCTGTTCGCCCGCCAGACGCGCGGTAATCAATGAGCCGCTCTCCGTTGCGGCCTCGACGACCAGCACGCCCCGCACCAGACCGGAAATGATGCGGTTGCGACGGGGAAAATTGGCAGCCGCAGCGGGCGTACCCAAGGGAAATTCGGAAACGATGACGCCCTGTTCACCAATTTGTCGCGCCAGATCCTGATTGCGCGCCGGATACAGCCGATCCGCGCCCGTGCCGATGACGGCTGCGGTTGAACCTGCCCCCGTGCCCGCAAGAAGCCCACCGCGATGCGCGGCGGCGTCAATGCCCAGCGCCAGCCCGCTGACGATGGTCAATCCCGCCGCCGCCAGTGTGCGGGCGAAATCCTCGGCGATTTTCAAGCCCTGCGGCGTGGCATTGCGGCTGCCGACGACCGCCAGCGCGGGGCGCAGCAGCAAGGCGGGATCGCCGCGTACATAGAGCAGGGTGGGCGGGTCGGGAATTTCGAGCAGTTGCGGCGGATACCGACCGTCGTCCAGCGTGATGATGTGGCAACCTGGTTGCGCTGCCCATTCCAGCGTAGCGGCAATCTTGCGTTCTAACGCGGCGTGGTCGACGTCGACCAGCAGGTCGGCTTTACTGGCGATGACTTTGCGATGCGCGAGATGTCCGGCGGCGAAGATTTGTTCAGGCAAACCAAAGGCGGCGAGCAACTTGCGTTGCGATTCGCCGCCTATGCCGGGAATCAGGGTCAGGCGCAGCCAGTCATGGAGGCTGGCGGCAGCGAGACCGGATTGATTCATGTCAGGGGTTTTTGACGCTGTCTCCGGTCACGACGGGGCGCGCGGCTTCCATCACCAGACCGTAGGAAACACGATTGAAAACACGGAAGATGAACACCACACCATTGCGTTTTTCCGGCAACTCAACGGTTTTGTTGCGCCCGCTGTCCTTGTCCTCATACACCGTGTTGCGTTTGGTGAAGATGCCAAGCACATGTCCGCGTTCGATGCCGACGTTTTCGCCCAGGTTCAAGGCGACGATTGAGAACTTGCCGCCCACACCGACGCCACCATGAACAGAGACCACCTGCCCGGAAACTTCCTCGTCCACCACATGCGGCACATAGGAATTGAGCGTGGGTTCTTCGGCGGGAATCAACAGGTCGCCCTTGAGAATTTCTTCTTTGGAAGAAAGAATTTCCAGCGTGCTGACGTTGCCCGGTTCCTTGAGTTGGGCGGTGCCCAGATAAAGAACCTCGTAGCCCAGCACATCGCCCGGATTGCCACCGGAAGGGGCTTCGACCGCGTCCTTATAGGTGGGGGTTCTCAGATAGCGCAACACGGGACCCAGAATTTCTTTGTCGGTGAGGGTTGTGTCTTCCGGCGGCAGCGGGGTCTTGAGCGGTGCGCCCAGACGGTAGACGTACCACTTGGGATGATTTTCCTTGATGCCGAGCGCGTAAATTTCATCGCCATTTCCCATGATGACACGGGATTCATCCGTGCCGATGACGCGCGGCGCATCCTGAAGCTCATTAAGTTCCACGACCAGCGGGCGGGAAATAAAGGCTTCAATCGCGTTGGGCGGAATGGAAGGAATGGCCTTGTCGATCAACTCGCTATGCACCTCCGGCGACAGCTTCTGGTTGCCACCGGAGCCGGTCAGGTTCTTGCCCAAGCGCAGACGGGGCTGACCATCCACGTAATCCAGAAAAACGATGTCACCTGGATAAATCCAGTGCGGGTTCTTGATCTGGGCTTTATTGAGTTGCCAAATGTCCGGCCAACGCCAGGGGTCTTTCAGAAATTTTCCGGCAATCCCCCAGAGGGTATCGCCTTTCACAACGGTGTAGCGTTCCGGCGCGTTGGACGCGAGCGGGATGGGTTCGGCGGCAATCGCCACAGCAGCGGTGGCAGTCGCCACAGCCATTAACAAGGCAGATATAATACGGGACATGAAGTTTTCCTCGCGTGCGACGGAACCACAGGGGCAGGAAACAGCACGTTGTTGTTGAACAACTGCGAGCCATTTCGGGATGCTCATGCCGTTCCAATTCTCGAAAGTGCTTGAGATTCTGCACGTAATCCTTTAATTGAGCAAGTATTATTCTTATGGCTTTACTCCCGATTTTGCGTTTTCCCGATCCCAGACTGAAAAAAGTCGCTGCGCCCGTGGCAAAAATCGACGCTGAAATACGCGCGTTGGTCGCTGACATGGCGGAAACCATGTACGAAGCGCCGGGCATCGGTCTGGCTGCCACCCAGGTGGATGTGCATCGGCAGATTGTGGTCATTGACATTTCCGAAACCCGTGACAGCTTGCTGGCGCTCATCAACGCCCGCATCATCCGCAAAGATGGTACGCAGGTCTACGAAGAAGGCTGTCTTTCCGTGCCCGGCATCTACGACAAAGTGGAACGGGCGGCGGAAATCACGGTTGTCTATCAGGATATTGAGGGCGAACAGCACACTCTGGACGCCGACGGTCTGCTCGCCGTCTGCATCCAGCACGAACTCGACCACCTGCAAGGCAAGGTCTTCGTGGAGCATCTCTCGCAACTGAAACAGACACGCATCAAGACGAAGCTCGCCAAACAGGCGAAGATCACCGCATGAAACTGATTTTCGCGGGTACGCCGGAATTCGCCGCCACCGCCCTCGCCGCCCTGTTCGAGACGGGGCACGAAATCGCGCTCACGCTCACCCAGCCTGACCGTCCGGCGGGGCGGGGAATGCAGTTACAGGCTTCGCCGGTCAAGACATTGGCATTGCAGCATGGCGTCGAAGTCTTGCAACCCGTTTCCCTGAAAAAAGACTTTGCCGCCAGCGCGCGCATTGCCGCAGCCAACGCCGAGGCGATGATTGTTGCCGCCTATGGACTCATCCTGCCGCAAGAAGCGCTGGACATGCCGCATTACGGTTGCCTCAACATCCACGCTTCCCTGCTGCCGCGCTGGCGCGGCGCGGCGCCCATTCAACGCGCCATTCAAGCGGGCGACGCAGAAACCGGGGTCGCCATCATGCAAATGGCAGCCGGACTGGATACTGGCGCGATACTGGCGACCGCCCGCACGCCCATTGCCGCCGACGACACCGCCGCCAGTCTGCACGACCGGCTGGCAAAAATGGGGGCGCAACTGATGGTGGACACCCTCGCCCGCCTGCCGCTCCCCGCTGTAGCGCAGCCCGCAGAGGGCATCACTTACGCCGCCAAAATCGACAAAGCCGAGGCGCGTCTGGACTGGCGGCAAAGCGCGCTCGCACTGGACAGGCAGATTCGCGCCTTCAACCCCTTCCCCATCGCCCAGGCGCGTTTTCAGGGCGAAACCCTGAAAATCCACGCAGCCCGCCCCCATCATGAGAATTGCAAAAAAACAACACTCGCCCCCGGCACCGTCCTCGCCGCCGATAAAACCGGCGTCACCGTCGCCTGCGGCGAAGGCGCGCTGACACTCACCGAACTGCAACGCCCCGGCGGAAAACGCCTGCCCGCCGCGCAATTTCTGGCAGGTTGCGCCACCCTCAAGATTGGAGCAAGTTTTGACTGACGGAGTTGGCTTTATTCCGGTTCGCATGAGAACGATGAAAAAAATCCTCTTTTCCCTCTCCTGCGCCTGCCTCGTTCTGACGGGCGCACCCTTTGCCGCCGCGCAATCAACGCAAGCGGCGCGACAACAAGCGGCGTTGCCGCGTCTGGAATTAACCGTTGGCTTTTACCGCATCGCGGCGGAAGTGGCGGCGACGCCGGAAACCCGCCAGATCGGGCTGATGGGCAGGCGCAAGATGGCGGCGCACGAAGGCATGTTGTTCGTTTTTCCGCAGGCTGCCCGGCATTGCATGTGGATGAAAAATACGCTGCTGCCGCTTTCCGTCGCCTTTCTGGATGATGGCGGGCGCGTCATCAACATTCGTGACATGAAGCCTCAGCGCGAAGAAAGTCATTGCGCCGACGCGCCCGCCCGCTTTGCGCTGGAAATGAATCAAGGCTGGTTTGCCGCCAAGGGCATCGTGGCGGGCGATGAAATCAAGGGCGTGGAGCGCGCCATGCGACCGCGATGAACTGGCAAACGCATTTGATGGCTGCCGCCCCTGCCCGTTCCCTGCTGCAAGAACAGGGGTCGCTCACCCTGCGGCTGGCTCGCGCCTGCCATCATTTTGTCGTGCATTGTCTCTGCCAGCGCGCCGCGCCCCTTTCGCCGGATGAAGCGGATTGTCTGGAATTGCGCGCGGGTCAAATGGTGTGGGAGCGGGATGTGTTGCTGCTCACGGACGGTCGCCCCGCCGTGTTCGCGCACACCGTCATGCCCTGTTGCCCACGCCATCCCTTTGACCGCTCTTTTGCCGCCTTGCAAAATCAGTCTTTGGGGAAAATCCTGTTTTCCGACCCGCGCATTCTGCGGGGCAAGCTGGAATTTCGCCGCCTCGACCGACGCGACGCGCTGTATCGGCGGGCGTGCCTGGCGTTAAAAAATCATGCGCCCGTAGCGCCGCTCCCTGCGCTACTCCCGCCGCCGCGCCTGTGGGCGCGCCGTTCCCGTTTCAACCGGCAGGCGAAGGGCGTGCTGGTGACAGAAGTTTTTTTGCCCACTGCCCCTTTCGCCCCTTTGACAGGAATGAAGTCATGACGCCCATTCACCTCAAGTTTCGTTTGAACAGACAGCAGACACAGGTATTGTTCAGGCTTTCCGCAGAAGGTCTGCGACAGCAAGCGGGCTGGCGGTGCATCCCGCAGATATTGGGAATCGTCATTGTCGTGTCTATGGCCGTGCTGGGGCTTCAGAACGTGCAGATGCTGCCCTGGTGGGGGGGCGGTATATTGCTCTGGATAGTCGGCATATTGCTCTGGCTCTTTGGGAGCGTGTTATATGGGAACTGGTTTTATGACAAATACGCCAAAAGCATCGGCGAACATCAGATCACCCTTGATGACGACGGTTTGCTGATTGGCTCGGAACTTGCCCAAAGCCGTTACGCATGGGCGGCGATACGGGCAATTCGCGTACAAACAGAGGGCGTGGCAATTGTTATTGGCAACCTTCCGGTGGTGCAGTACGTGCCGGAGAGCGCCTTTCCCGATGTCGAAACACGGCGGGCATTTCTGGCGGCGATGCGGGAGCACGGTGTGGCGGGCGTGCCCGATGTCGCGTCAGCGGAGCCTCCCCTTTCTGTTGCCGCCGAAATTCCCGCTTCCGGTTTCCTGACCGACCTCGCGCAACTGGGGCGCATCCTCACTTTTCGCGCCCCTCGCGTCGGGACGCTGACGCCTGCCGCCTGGAAATTCATTCTCCTCGTCCTGATTTTTGGCGCGCTCTGTTTTGGCGTACAAGTATGGGAAAACGGTTTTTCCGGCGGGCGGGTTTACAGGGACGGTGTGCAGGCGCTCTTGCAACCGCTCGCCCTCATCGCCCTGATTGCCGGATTTGCACGCTGGATTGGCGGTAAGGAGGTTGATGGCGCGCGGCTATGGCTGGCGTTGACCTTTTTATCGCTCTTGCTGCCCTTTGCCGAAGCGTGGCAAAACCAGGCGTGGACGGGGCATTGGCATTGGTTGCGCCTCATCCCCGCCATCTGGTTTGTGTTGGTGACAGGGGCGCTGATGGGTCGTACCTCTGCGCGAACAGCGCGCAACATCGCGGCTGAACTGCTGCTCGTCATCAGCCTGCCCATGTTTTTCCTGACTGTCTCCACCCCAACCGTCTGGTATGTGCCATACGATGAAGAGGATGATGACGTAAGTCGGTATCTTCGCCTTGACGAAACCGTGCTCTACGAACAGCCCGCCTTGCTTGAAGCGGCGTTAAACGAGGTAAAACCGGGCAAACCCGGTGTGCCGGAACTCTTTTTTCTGGGCGTTGGCGGACATCAACAGAATGTGTTTCTGCGCGAAACGCGCGCCGTCGAAACCCTGTTTGCCGAACGTTTCGATACGGCGGGACATTCCCTGCTGCTCGTCAATCACAAAGACACGGCGCACACCCTGCCGATGGCCAACCTGACTTCCCTGCGACAGGCATTGGCGCGCATGGGCGAGCGGATGAACGAGGAAGACACGCTGTTTCTCCTGCTCACCTCGCACGGCACGCCCGACCATCTACTGTCGTTTCAACTGTGGCCGTTCGATTTTACCGACCTCTCCCCAAAAACGCTGCGGCAGGCGCTGGACGACGCGCGCATCAAACGTCGGGTGGTGGTGGTTTCCGCCTGCTATTCGGGCGGCTTCATGCCCGCCTTGCGGGATGAAAACACGCTGGTCATCACCGCCGCCGCCGCCGACCGTACTTCGTTCGGCTGCAATGATGAAAACGAGTTTACTGAATTCGGTCGCGCCTACTTCGACGAGGCGCTACGCGAAACCCGTTCTTTTACCCGCGCTTTTGATCTGGCGGCAAAGCGCATTGCCGAACGGGAAAAAGCCAAAGGGCTGACGCCTTCGCTACCGCAGATGCAGGGCGGCGAGGGGCTTCAGTTGGCAGAGGATTGAGGGCGTGAATGAACGTGGAATGCGCTGCATCATTCCACCATTGGTTGAAGGGTGGATAACGCTACGCTTGCGATTACCTGATATCGAAATCCACTCCGAAAAGCGAAAGAAACTCATTTTTGCCCGTTTCATTTTCAGGTTGCAAAATCAGGAATTGCCGATAAAACTCACGCGCTTCGAGCAGGTTCCCTTTTTCAAACAGCAGCATGGCTGTCGCATAGAGTATTTCAGGCTGAAAAAAATCAAAAGACAAACTGATATTTGCGCTCATAAGCGCCGCGTCATATTGCCCATCGTTAATGTAAGCGCTGATCATTTCCCTGAAATCAAAGCGGCGCATAACTTCTGATGGCATTTTCCGCAATATCAAGGTATGCCCATTTCCGCATTTACTTTCGTTTTCTTCAAGCGCCTCAATGCAGAAAAGCGTCAAACCCTGGCTGTTACACCAATTAATCAGCCGCAGCCAGACTTGCAAGGAATAAACGTGATAATAACCACCGCCTACCGCTTCGACGCCTCGACTTTTCATGCCGCGATATGCGTTGATAAATGAATGAAGCGTACTTTGCGGCAAAGCATCCGTTGGTATCGCATCTCTTCTGGAAAACACCAGCGCAAGACAGCCTTCATTCCCACTCACGTTTTCGTGTAATGCTCTGGAAAACTCCACCAGTGCGGCAATGGGATTCGGCTCGTGCTCAAGCACATGCGAACAGAGAATATAATTCAGCGAATTTGCTTCCACGGGAATATGCTGCGTATCGCCAATCTTGTCGACTGGCGCAGGCTCCAAACCATAACCTGCCTGTATCCCTGCATGTTGCCGATAGTCCTCAATATCTTGTGGGCAAAGATAATGCACGCCATCGCTCGGCGCAATATTCAGACAATTCTTCAAGCCAAAATGATTATGGCTGGAGCGCCCCAACTCAACACCATGACCAGCGCAGTAACTCGTGACCAAAGGATGCAGTGAACACACCTGCTGTCTTATGGCATCATATTCCGGTGTATCTGGCGTATTTTTCAGGAAATCCAGTATTTCAAGAGTACGTTTTTCATCGGTGTCAAACTCTTTTCTGAACGGGAAAATGCCATATTTCTGTTTGAGCCATAACTCAGCTTCTGCACGTTTTGCATGATACTCCGGCATTGTTGTATTGATCGCCACGCCAGCCGCTTGTTGTCGCAGTAAACGTTCGCTATCCCATACATCCGCAAACCATAATATGGGCGGATGAAAGCCTGCCAACACGATTCTGTACATATGCTCGATATGTTCCCAACAATTATGGAAATACTCATCCATATAGCCGACACGCTCAATGACCCGCCGGGAAAAATAACTGAACTGTCCCAGACACTGTAAATAGAGCGCAATCTTTACTCCCCCCGGATAATCAACAATCCGCCTTGTCAGCATGGAGCCATCTTTTCTTCTGTTGCTGGCATCAATACCACAATTCAGACAGCCAATACCGCTGACCTTTGCGGTATTGATATATTCGTCAAATACGGAATCATCCAGTATTTCCATATCATCTTCGATGAGAAACAAAGCATCGCAACCCGCATCCATCATTTTTTTCAACAGGATGTTTTTTGATTTTCCTACACCGAGATTGACCGGATTCCGAATCACCTCAGTGATGTCTTTCCCGCCATAGGCATCCGGGAGATAAGGTGTCGCGTCATTCACCACATAGAGAACATCAATTTTGTGACGCGGGATAGAAGCCAGTAATTTCCTGAAAGCCACCTCCCGCTTATGCGTCACAATACCAACACCAATCTTTCTCGCCCTCGCCATCTGATTACTCCCGCATGAAAATTAACAGGATGTTGAAAAACCCCGCCCCAAATTATGTATATGTTATAATTAACCCATTCGAGAACCGGGAGCAATCAATGCGTGGGCAAGACATAAGTCAGGGGGAGATGTTCAGTTATCGGACGCTGGAAGAACGGATACCGCAGGATCATCCGT
>BNUD01000065.1 GCA_025997095.1 Betaproteobacteria bacterium
GTGGTGGCCGATGAAGTGCGGAAGTTGGCGGAACGTACCGCGCAATCGACGGGCGACATCAGCACCATGATCGGCAAGATTCAGGTCGCCGCCAAGGAAGCGGTGGTTGAAATGGATGAAGTGGTCAAGCAGGTGGCGTCCGGGCAAACTTCGGCGCAGGAAGCGGGCGGACTCATCCGGAGTATCCGCAATGAAGCGCAAAATGTTTCCGTTGCCATCACGGAAATTTCCAACGCCCTGAAGGAACAAAGCCAGGCCAGTCAGGATGTGGCGCGTCACGTCGAGAGCATCGCCCAGATGACCGACGAAAACAACGCCGCCGCCGAAGAAACCGCCAGCGGCGCAAAAACCCTCTCCAAACTGGCGCAGGAAATGGAAGGCGTGGTGGCGCAGTTCAAGATTTAGGGCTGGTTCAACAAAGTAGAGGGAGCATCCTGCTCCCTCAGGTCGCTGACAAAGCTGTACAAGTTGTTTCGCAGGAGCGAGATTTTGAATCTGCCAAGTTCGCGTTCGCCTGGGAGCGCCAGCGTCCCGCTGGCGGTTTTAAGATTTCCCGTGCGGAAATAAACCCGCCTTTGATGCCGCCGGCGCTCCCAGGACGTGGTTCTTGTTTTGGGGTTTCATTTGCTCTTCCGCACGACCGTCGCAATATCGACGCCGAGCAGTTCAGCCGCTTTGCGTTTGCTGCCGGTTTTCTGGATGGCGGCGTCAATCAGGGAGGATTCGTAATGCTTGCAAGAGCTGCGAAATCGCGCTCAATCCTCTGTAATCAATATCCGTGCCATCTGTGATGAAACGAAAAGCTGATTTTTAATCAACGAGTTAAAAATTTTCTTGTCAATGATGCGCTGCAATTTCGCATCGTTTCACGCTGTGTGATGCGAAAAATCTGGTATCGGTTTTCTCCGCTACCCGACGGTATGACGCCATAAAACTTCCCGTTCGGGAAATATAACTTGTCCATATGCAGATTTTGGACAATAATTTCCCGAACGGGAAACTAAATCAATCATGACCTCCATTCAATCCTCGCAACAACTCGGCGCAGCGCTGCGGGCTGCACGCAAACAACTTGGGCTGACGCAGCCGCAATTGGCGCTTGCCGCTGGTGTGGGTGTGCGCTTCATCGTCGACCTTGAAGCGGGCAAGCCTACCTTGCGACTGGAAAATGTCCTGCGGGTGATTGCGGCATTAGGCGGCGAAGTCAGTCTGAGGGGGTTGCCCTCTGTCGCCATTGAAGCTCGACACAAGGGGCGTGATGGGGGCGATGAGCATGGCGCGTGAGCTTGATGTCTGGCTGTTCGCCAACCGTGTTGGCAGCTTGACGCTGGTCGCGGGGCGGCTGAATTTTTGCTACGCCTCCGCATGGCTGGCGCAGCCGGATGCGTTTGCGTTGTCCACCTCGCTTCCGCTGCAAGCAGAAGCGTTCGACGACCCGCAAACCCGTCCCTTCTTTGCGGGTTTGCTGCCCGAAGGTCGGATGCGACGCCTGATTGCACGGCAATTTCAGATTTCGGGGCAGAACGACTTTGCGCTGCTGGATTACATCGGCGGCGAATGCGCTGGAGCGGTCACGCTTTTGCGGCCGGGGCAGAGCATATTTGGCTTCCCGCAAACCGATGATGTGCAATGGTTGAGCGATGCGGAAGTCATTGCGCTGCTGGATGAATTGCCACGCCGTCCGATGTTGGCGGGTACAGACGGTTTTCGGCTTTCGTTGGCGGGCGCGCAGGATAAATTGCCAGTGGTTTTTGACGGCGAGCGCATTGGATTGCCGCGTCATGGCACGCCGAGTTCCCACATTTTGAAACCTGCCATTCATGCCGTTGCAGAGAGTGTGCGTAACGAGGCTTTCTGTCTGGCGCTCGCCGCAGCGATGCAAATCAAATCCGCGCAAACGAAGGTGCACACCGTTTTGGGACGCGCGTTCCTGCTGGTTGAACGCTATGATCGGTCTGCGGGTGAACGCCTGCATCAAGAAGATTTTTGTCAGGCTTTGGGCGTGATGCCGGAAATGAAATACCAGAACGAAGGCGGTCCGAATCTCGCGCAATGCTTTGAACTGGTGCGTCGCATCACGCGTCCAAGCGCACCGCAGACGCTGCGTCTGTTTGAGCATGTGATTTTCAACGCGCTCATCGGTAATCACGATGCCCATGCCAAGAATTTTTCTCTGCTCTATGCGGGTAAAACGCCCGTCCTGGCACCGCTTTACGATGCGCTGTCAACAGCGGTATATCCCGCATTGACGCCTAAAATGGCGATGAAAATCGGCAGCAAATACAAGTTTGGCGAAGTTGAGAAACGGCATTGGGAACAGTTTGCCGAAAGCTCCGGACTTGCCAAAGCACAAGCCAAAAAGCGCATTCTGACGTTGGCAAAGTCGTTGCCCGCCGTTGCCCACAAGCTGTATGCCGAGCCTGAACATGGTTTTGCGGGCAGCGCGGTCGTCGCGCAAATCATCAACCTGATTGAACAACGCTGCGCGCTGACGATTTTGCGGCTGACGGAATCGGCAAATCCGGCATGAGTTTGAAATTGGGCAAGGCTTCTACGCGCTTTAACCAGCCGCGAATGTTGGGACAGGATGCCAGTGAAATGCCGCCTTCCGGCGCGTGGGCGATGTAGCCGTAGCAGGCGAGGTCGGCGAGGGTGGGATGGTCGAGCGCGAGAAATTTTCGTCCGGTGAGGTGTTGCTCCATAAAGCGCAACAGGTTGGCGGAGATTTCCTTTGCCGTCGTGTGCTCGCCTGTCCAGTTCCATTGCCAAATGCCCCGTGCTTCTGCCGGGCCGTAGCGTAATTCTCCGGCGGCGATAAAAAGCCAGCGATAGACCTGCGCGGCTTCTGCGGGGTGCGTGGGCAGCCAGCCGCTATCCGGCGCGTATTTTTGCACCAGATAAATCATGATGGCACCGCTATCGCAAAACACGCGCTCGTGGTCGACCAACACCGGAATCTGTCCGAGAGGATTGAGTTTTTGAAATGCTGCGGAATCGCGGACTTTCGCGGGGGCTTCGCGATAAACATAAGGCAGTCCCAACATGGAAAGCAGCGCCTCGACACGGTGCGTGTGTCCGGAAGTGGGCGTGCCATAGAGGGTGAGCGTGGGGGACATGCGGTTTCCTTGTGCAGATGAATGACCAGAAATGGCAACTGCAAATATACAGACAAGTCTGTCTACTTTCAAGTCAGGATTTTCTGGGGGTGCTACCATTGCACACATGAAAAAGACAGCGCCCCCCCAGCAGGAAAACAAGCCAAACGACAAGCGCCAGATCATTCTGGAGGCGGCGTTGCGGTTGTTTCGCGCCTACGGCTATCAGGCGGTCGGGATTGACCGCGTGATTCTGGAATCCGGCGTTGCCAAGATGACCATGTACAAGTATTTCGCTTCCAAAAACGCCCTGATTGCCGCCGTGTTACAGGAACGCGATGCGCGTTTCCGGCGCGCGCTCACGCATTTTGTCGCGCAATGCCCTGAACCTGCGGAGCGGCTGCGCGCCCTGTTTTTATGGCATCACCGCTGGTTTCAGGAACCTTCGTTTCACGGCTGCATGTTCATTAACGCCGTGGCGGAATTTCCGGAAGCGGAACATCCGGTACGGCAAGTCGCCATTTTGCATAAAAAGAGATTGCAGGAATACATGGTCAGCCTGCTTGCGCCGTTACTGGCGGAGGAAGCCGCCGAGCGCCTCGCCTTGCAGTGCGCGATGCTGCTGGACGGCGCGACCATTGCCGCGCAGATTTCCGTGAATCATGATGCCGCCTTTCTCGCCTGGCGTTCCGCAACGGGGCTGTTGCGGCAGGAAGGGCTGCGGATTGATTCCGGCGCGGCGTTTACAGCGGCGGAGATGAAAAACCCCGACACAGGCAGGCGTCGGGGCAGGGGCTTGGCGTAGATGACCATGACCCGACTTCGACTTGCGGACGCGCGTCGCCCGGTTTCGGCACGGTTTCCGCCCCCCACAGCTGACGCTCACGAATCCACGGTAGTGGATACTGCGGATGCGGGCTGTCGAATTCGCGCGCCAGCCGATGACCGTCGAAAGTGGCATTGGAAATCTGGCGTGGCGTATGGCAATCAGCGATGCGATAAATGGCTTGTATGCCGTTTTTTTCCCATTTGTCCTTGCTGCGTTTGAGTTCCTGATACAAGGCTTGCACCGGCTCGCGCGACGTGACCGGAATCATTGCGTCGACCTCCAGCGTTACGACATCCCCGCTTTCGCGGCGGGGCAGTTTGCCGGTTTCCTACATAACAACATTCATGCCATGCTGGCGATGCAAAAATTCTGATCTGCGAGTAAGGTCAAAAAAAGCCGACGCCCCGGTGAGGGCGTCGGCTGAAGTTGCTTCAACGCAACGGAGAGGTGGTGCAGAGCTTGGACAGCGCCAAACCTTGCAATGTACAAATGATAATCATTATTATTTAAGAGTCAAGGATTTTCTGCGCAAAGCCCTGGGCAGGGTAAGTTCGGTCAGAAGAAGCATGTGATAATACGGCGCTTTTGAGGGGGCGCAGGGATGAGAGGGGGCGAGGTTTTATCATTCGAGTCCCTGCCTGTGTGTTTCTGTTCGACCGACAATGTGTAATTCCGATTCGCATGAGAAGCGAACCTTTGTCGACTTCGCCTCGCCGTGCAATCGCACTGTCTTCGCGCCCCGCTTCTCATGCGAATCGGAATAACAAGGATATATGGATATGACCGCTCATTCCCTTATGGTCCAAGGCTGCACTTCGGATGCGGGGAAGACCACGCTGGTCGCGGCGTTGTGCCGGATTTTTCAGCGGCAAGGCGTGCGGGTGGCGCCGTTCAAACCGCAGAACATGGCGTTGAATTCTGCCGTGACGGTAGACGGCGGTGAAATCGGGCGGGCGCAGGCGTTGCAGGCGCAGGCTGCGGGGTTAGCGCCGCATACGGATTTCAATCCGGTGTTGTTGAAGCCCGCGACCGACACGCGGGCGCAGGTCATTATTCATGGCAAGGTCGCCGCCAATCTCGACGCCCGCGATTATCTGGATTACAAGCCCAAAGCGATGACGGCGGCGCTGGCATCCTGGGCGCGGCTTACCCGCGATTACGAAATGGTGCTGGTGGAAGGCGCGGGCAGTCCGGCGGAAATCAATCTGCGCGAGCGCGACGTGGCGAACATGGGCTTTGCCGAAGCGGTGGATTGTCCGGTGTTGCTGATTGCCGACATTGATCGGGGCGGCGTCTTCGCGCATCTGGTGGGTACGCTGGACTTGCTCTCCGAATCGGAACAGCGGCGGGTGGTGGGCTTTGTCATCAACCGTTTTCGGGGCGACATTGGACTGCTGGAATCCGGTCTGAAGTGGCTGGAAGCCCGCACGGGCAAGCCGGTGCTGGGGGTGCTGCCCTATTTGCACGGGTTGTTTCTGGATTCGGAGGATTCCATCAACACCCGTCAGGCAGACAAATCCGCCGCCCGCCTGAACGTCATCGCGCCCGTGTATCCGCGCACGTCCAACCACAACGACCTTGACCCGCTGCGCCTGCATCCGGAGGTGGATTTTCAATGGATTGCGCCGGGGCAGCAAATTCCATCTGCGGATTTAATCGTCCTGCCCGGCTCCAAATCCGTGCGCGCCGATTTAGAGTGGTTACGCGAGAAGGGTTGGGCTGCGGCGTTGCAAAAACACCTGCGCTATGGCGGCAAAATCATCGGTTTGTGCGGTGGCTATCAGATGTTGGGCAACTGGATTCACGACCCGAAAGGGCAGGAAGGCAGCGCCGGTAGCACGGCGGGATTCGGCTGGCTGGATTGCGACACGACCTTGGCAGCGGAAAAACAGCTTAAAAATGTCAGCGGTTATCTTTGTCTGGAAGGGCAGCCCGAAATGCAGGGCTACGAAATTCATCAGGGAGTCACCAGCGGGGCAGGACTGCTGCGTCCTGCCGTGCAATTGACAACCGGCGGGGTTGTACATGCCGATGGGGCGATTTCCGCCGATCACCAGATTTTGGGCACTTACTGCCACGGTCTGTTCGACCATCCCGCCGCCCTTGCCGCCCTCTTGAATTGGGCGGGGATGGGCAATAGTCAAACCATAGACCTCGCTGCCCGCCGTGAAGATGATTTGAACCGCTTGGCAGACGCGGTAGAGGCGGCGCTGGATTGGGAACGCCTGCGGCTTCGGGTGTCGGGTGTCAGGTAGCAGGGGACAGGATAGTGATCGGCGGCTTTGCCGCCGCTCTCAGGCTTTTCTTACCTAAACGCCTCTGCCCAACAATTCGGCGTTTCGTAGAGCCGGATTTTGTGCAGGCTTAACTGTTTGCCGTAGTGGTCGTGGTAGGCGGGGGCGAGGAGGTCGAAGGCGATTTGCGCCAGATTTTCCGCTGTGGGGATGCGGTCGAGGATGACGGTTTTGTGGTTGGGCAGGCTGGCAAGGAAGTCGACGACCGCCTGATCGTGGCGATAAACGAGGAAGGCGTGATCCCAGGCGTCGACCAGTCTTGCCTTGGCAATCGCCTTGATGTCGGAAAAATCCATGACCATGCCGCAGGCGGCGTCGCCTTGGGTTTCGGTGATTTCACCTTCGAGGGTGATTTCGATTACGTAGCGATGCCCGTGCAGATTGCGGCATTGGCTCTTGTGATCGGGGATGCGGTGTCCGGCATCGAATTCCAGGCGGCGGGTAATCTGCATAGGTAAAAGGTGACGGCGGTTGTGCGAAGCGTTAAATTATACGTTCGCTTTTCACATCAGGGATTTTCAAGCATGAACGATACGCTGCTGACGGTGGCTGACCACCGGCGCGACCAGGCGGGGCTGAACTATGTTTATCCGGTGCTTTCCCGGCGCGCGCGCGGCGTTTCGATTGGGGTCAACCTGAATCTGAACCGCGCCTGCAACTGGGCGTGCGTGTATTGTCAGGTCGAAAATCTGCGTCGGGGCGCGCCGGATGCCATCGACCTGAAGATGCTGGAAAGCGAGCTGGATGGCTTTCTCGACGAGGCGTTGCGCGGGGATTATCTGGCGCGGCATGTGGCGGAAGCCGAATATCGGCGGCTGGCGGACATCGCCTTTTCCGGCGAAGGCGAGCCGACCAGCGCGGCGGAATTCTCCGATGCCGTGGCGCGGGTGGCAGCGGTGCTGGAACGGCATCATCTCAAAGGCCGTCTGCCGCTACGCCTCATCACCAATGGCAGCCTCATTCACAAAGCGTCGGTGCGGCAGGGTTTGGCGACGCTGGCGGCGGCGGGCGGCGAAATCTGGTTCAAGGTGGATCGAGGCGACGCGGCGGGGATGCTGGCGGTGAATAAAACGTCGTCTACGCCGGAACAGGTGGCGCGTCATCTGCGCCTTGCGGCGAAATTGGCGCCGACCTGGGTACAAACCTGCTGGTTCGCCCGCAACGGTATCGCGCCGGATAGCGCGGCAGAAAATTCGTATCTGGAATTGTTGTTGCAGGTTGCCGATGTGATTCAAGGTGTGCATCTCTACGGGTTGGCGCGACCTTCGCATCAGCCCGAAGCATGGGAATTGGGGCGGCTTGGCGTGGAAGCATTGGCGGACTGGGGGCAGCGCATGACCCAAAAAACAGGCGTCAGGGTGATGCTGTCACCCTGACGCCGCGCGGGCACTACGAAAACTGCGCCATCGCTCAAACGTTCTTTTCCGCTTTCAGCTTGGCGCGCGCGGTCTTTTTCAGTTCCTTGAAGTTTTCGGCCTCGTACTTCTTCAGGTACTCGACCACTTCATAGTCTTCCCGCTTGATGCGGTGGATGTCGATTTGTTCGACATGCACCAGACGCAGCAGCTCGCGCACGGGCTTGGGCATGTTGCGACCGCTTTCGTAGCGGGAGCCACCACTCTGGGTCACATTGATGCGCGACCAGAACTGTTGTTGGTTCAGCCCCAGCTTACGGCGGATTTCGCGGGAGTCGAAGTTATCTGTACTTTTTGCAATGTTCATGTTTTTTCCTTTCAAGTCCTTGTTTGTTAATGAAAAGCTTCGTTTTGAAGAATATAACTAAAGTTATATGCTTCGAATTATAGACAGTGAAACAACATAATTGCAAGTGTCTTACGCTTTTACATTTGTAAAAATTGTTTCCCTGCCGAAAAGTCTTTTCCGCTAAAATTCGTGAGATTCACTGTATACCTCACTGAGCAGGACATCAGCATGGCTTTAATCGTTCAAAAATATGGCGGCACCTCGATGGGCAACCCGGAGCGCATCCGCAACGTGGCGCAACGTGTCGCAAGGTTCAGGGACGCCGGACATCAGGTGGTGGTGGTGGTTTCCGCCATGAGTGGCGAAACCAACCGCCTCATCGCCCTGGCAAAAGAAATTCAGGCGCATCCCGACCCGCGTGAGCTGGATGTGGTGATTTCCACTGGCGAACAAGTCACCATCGGCCTGCTGTGCATGGCGCTGAAAGAAGCGGGGGTGGATGCCAAGAGCTACACGGGCGCGCAGGTTCGCATCCTGACCGATGACATGTTCAACAAGGCGCGTATTCTGGACATCGAGAGCGCCAACCTGCGCCGCGACCTGGATGCGGGCAAAGTCATCGTCGTGGCGGGGTTTCAGGGCGTCGACGCGGCGGGCAACATCACCACGCTGGGACGTGGCGGCTCGGATACCACCGGCGTCGCGCTGGCGGCGGCGCTCTCTGCTGACGAGTGCCAGATTTATACCGATGTGGATGGCGTCTACACCACAGACCCGCGCATCGTGCCCGAAGCCCGCAAGCTGGATACCATCACCTTCGAGGAAATGCTCGAAATGGCAAGCCTGGGTTCCAAGGTGCTGCAAATTCGCTCGGTCGAATTCGCCGGCAAATACAAAGTCAAACTGCGCGTGCTGTCCAGCTTTCAGGACGAAGGCGAAGGCACGCTGATTACCGTTGAGGAAAGCAAGAAAATGGAAGAACCGATTATCTCCGGCATCGCCTTCAACCGCGACGAAGCCAAACTGACCATGCAGGGCGTCCCCGACCGTCCGGGCATCGCCTACCAGATTCTGGGACCGGTCGCGGACGCCAACATCGACGTGGACATGATTATCCAGAACGTCGGACACGACGGCACCACCGATTTTTCATTCACCGTGAATCGCTCCGAGTTCGAAAAAGCCAAGGCAGTGCTGGAAGGTGTGCGCCAGCACATCGGCGCGCGCGAAATCGTTGGTGACAACAAGGTTTGCAAGGTTTCCGCCGTCGGCGTCGGAATGCGCTCCCACCCCGGCGTCGCCAGCAAAATGTTTCGCGTGCTGGCGGAAGAGGGCATCAACATCCGCATGATTTCCACCTCTGAAATCAAGATTTCCGTGGTGCTCGACGAAAAATATCTGGAACTCGCCGTGCGCGTACTGCACCGCGCCTTCGACCTGGATCAGCCGAAAGCCTGAAATCGAGGCTGAAAATTTGACCTGGGCGCGCGAACCCTTTATGATGCGCGCCTCTGTGGAGAGGTGGCCGAGTGGTCGAAGGCACTCCCCTGCTAAGGGAGCATACGAGCTAAAACTTGTATCGAGGGTTCGAATCCCTCCTTCTCCGCCAACAGTATTCCAAAGAAGTTCGTTAAAAGCCGGAAACTCCAGTAAATACGGGGCTTCTGGCTTTTTTATTGTCCGGTGCTGTCCGTTAGATTCCTTGTAAATCCGATGCTTTTGGGTATCATGGTGGGTATCAATAATTTTCAGGTGGGTATCATGTTCATTTTGATACCCATGCTTGATACCCAAGAGGGAGCGCACCATGCCCAAACGCACGGTACCTTTGACAGACAGGCAAGTCATGAACGCCAAGCCCGCGCCGGAAAAGCGTATTACATCGTTGTTTGACGGTGGCGGGCTGTACCTTGAGATTCACGCGGACGGGGTTAAACGCTGGCGCATGAAGTATCGGCACGAAGGCAAGGCAAGACTGCTTACCTTTGGCACATATCCGGCTGTTTCCCTTGTTGAAGCACGGGGGCGGCGCGACGAAACCCGCAAACTGCTGGCGGGGGGCTTTGACCCTGTAGCGGGTAAGCAGGCAGAGAAGGCGACGCAGGTCGCGTTAGAACAGGCAGCGCGTGACGAAGCAACCAACACCTTCAAGAAGGTCGCAGAGGGCTGGCGCGAAGTCTGGAAAACCCATGTTTCCCCGCAAACGGAAACAGAGATATGGGCGAATCTTGAGCGCAACATTTTCCCTGACCTTGGCGATTTGCACATTTCACAAGTCACAACGAAGGTTTTGCTTGATTGTCTGCGCCAGATTGAAGCGGCGGGGCGTGGCGCAACCTTACGCAAGGCGAGGGGCGCGGTATCCCTGATTTTCAAATATGCCATTCAGAATGAGCGGGGTATCACACAAAACCCCGTGGCAAACTTTGACCGTCACACCTTCAAAAAGTTTGATGTGAAAAACTTTGCCGCCATTCTGGAGCCAGTAGAGGTGGGCAAGCTGCTACGCGCCATTGATAACTATCGTGGCACTCTGCCAAGCGTAGCGGCGGCTTTGCGGCTTGCCCCGCTGTTGTTCCAGCGCATCGGCGAACTGCGGACAATGCGATGGGCAGACCTTGACCTTGAAAACGGGGAATGGTTTTACACGGTATCGAAAACGAAAACCCCGCACCATGTCCCATTGTCGCGTCAGGCGGTGGCGATTCTGGAAGAAATGCGACCTCATACAGAAAAGTTTGGTGAGTATGTATTCCCTGGGCAACGGCTGGTACGCCCCATATCGAACGTAACAATCAATACCGCACTGGAAGCGATGGGGTACAACACTCAAACCGAAATGACAGGGCACGGCTTCCGTGCGATGGCTTACACCCTGCTACGGGAAAAACTGAAATTCCCCAAAGAGATTGTCGACTTTCAGCTTGCACACCGACACGGTGAGGACAGGTACAACGGCGCATATGCCCGCATGACGTTTAGCGACGAGCGACGCGAAATGATGCAGGAATGGGCGGACTATCTGGACAAGCTGAAGGCTGGCGCGGAGATTGTGCAGTTGAGAGGGGCGGCAGCCTGATTTTCGGCGCACTTCACCGATGAAAACGTGGGAAACGACTACAACAAGAAGGGGGAAAAACGGCTAAAACACGTAATCATGGCAATTTTTCAGGGTGAAAAAGAGGCGGTTAATGACAAGAGAAAACAAAAAAATGCAATAAAATCATGTATTTGATTTAATTTTCCGACAAATTCCAGAGGATTCCTGGTTTCCCTGATTACGTCTTGTAATGCTTCAAAAAAGTTTGACAAACTCTACTCCATGATGTTCCGAAACTGTTTTGGGACGCTTTATTGGAGTAACAACATGTCAGAACAACTTAAAACCACGCTGTCTATTCTGCGGCGCAAACAAGTACAAGCCCGCACGGGGCTTTCTCGCTCGACTATCTATCTCAAAACTTCAGAAGGGGAATTCCCCAAACCTATCAGTCTAGGGGCGCGTGCCGTCGGCTGGATTGAATCGGAGATAGACGCATGGCTTTCTGCTCAAATTGAAAAGAGCAGGAAGGGGGCGCAACCATGAGCGCGAACCATACCAACGCCCCTTTAACCCGCCGTCTGGCGCAATGCGAACGCGCCGCGCATGAAGTCTATAACGCCAGGGAGTTGGACGAATCGCTGATTGGCAGTTTGATTATCGCGGCGGCGATTCTGGACAACCAAAACGAAAGGCGGGCGATTCCAAACTACGCAATGGATTTACTGTTTGCGGCAAGGCGTGAGCATTCCGATGGTTCAGAAGCATCAAGCGCGATGCTGGAAGAAGCCATTATCAGATTCGAGAGGGCAATGCCCGTTGCGGACACTGGCGACGTGCTGACTTATGGGGAATCCATGTTTTCAGGCGACGAGGAGGATTGAGCCATGCGCCAAAAAGAAAAGGGGCGCACCGTTACCACGACGGTTGCACCCCTCAACAGATATTCAGCAAAGCCGGATTATATCCGTTCTCGCCTGAAAGCGGCCATTGTGCGTTTGGCAGTATGGGGTTTGGTCCCTGCCAATTTAGCGAAGTGGATGATTCAGCATGGGGGGCTTTCCCATGTCTGATGTCGAACAATTCAAGGCAGCGATGGCAGGGCGCGGCATCATCCCGCCGGATAAGCTGATCGCCGATGGCGCGTTACATCGTTGCGACGTTGAAGGCAAGCGCGGCAAAGGCGACGCCGCCTATATCCTGCACCTTGACGGTATCGCGGCGGGCGGGTTTGAAAACTGGCGCGATGGATTGGACTGGCAGAATTGGCGGGCGGAGATTGGACGCCCGCTGACCCCTGATGAGGAAGCGGCGGGGCGGGCGGCAATCCAGAAGGCACGACGTGAGCGTGAGGCGGAAAATGTCAAGCGCAAGACAGAAGCGCGGGAAGCCTGCGACCATGCGTGGAGCGCCGCAAAACCCGCCAGTCATGAGCATCCCTATCTGGTGAAGAAGGGCGTTAAATCGCATGGTTTGAGAGTGACCGCCAACGGGCGGCTGTTGGTGCCAGTGCGCGAAGGTCGCACGCTGCACAGTCTGCAATTCATTGATGGCGACGGCACCAAGCGATTCAAGATCGGCGGCAGGAAACAGGGCTGTTACTTCTCCATCGGCAAACCTGACGGCGTACTCTGCATCTGCGAAGGGTACGCCACAGGCGCGAGCATTCACGAATCCACGGGGTACGCTGTCGCCATTGCCTTTGATGCGGGCAATCTGGAAGCGGTGGCGAAAGCGTTACGCGCAAAATTGCCCGACGTGCGGATGGTGTTATGCGCGGATGATGATTGGCAGACAGAGGGTAATCCCGGATTAACGAAGGCGAGAGAAGCGGCGCAGACCATCGGGGCGGCGGTTGCTGTTCCAGTGTTCGAGGGGGAACGCCAGCCAGCGGATACTGACTTCAATGACATGGCGGCAAAGCAAGGCGCGGATGCAGTGATGGCAGTCATCGAGGCGGCGCGGGATAACCATGCGTCATTAATAAATGTTAAGGTTTCTGGTGAAGTTGAAGCGGCGGCGAATCCTTCCACGGAACAATTGACGAGCGAGGGCGAGGGCGAGGCGGATGCGCCAGCAAAGTCGGATAACGTCCCTCTCACACTGACAGATAAGCGTCTTGCAGAACTTGCCAGTCTTTCCGGCGTTGAGTATGACCGCATCCGGGAAAAGGAAGCAAAGGCGCTGAATATCCGCGTGGGGACACTGGATAAAGAGGTTGCCAAGCATCGGCACGAGCAAAGCAGCGCGGCGGGCATTAACTTCGCAGAGGTTGAATTGTGGAATGCGCCTGTGCGCCCCGATGAATTGCTGTCTGATATTGCAGTGACCATCAAGCGATTCATCATCTGCCAGGACGAAACCGCCAACGCCGCCGCGCTTTGGGTGGCAATGACATGGTTTATGGACGTGGTGCAGATTGCGCCCCTTGCCGTGATTACCGCGCCAGAGAAACGGTGCGGAAAATCCCAATTACTGACTTTGCTTGGCAAGCTGGTTTATCGCCCACTCGCATCAAGCAACATATCGCCCGCCGCCGTGTTTCGTGCAATTGACGCATGGGAACCGACCTTGCTTGTTGATGAAGCGGACGCTTTCATGAAGGACAACGAGGACATGCGCAACCTGTTGAACGGGGGACATACCAGAGACCAAGCCTATGTCATCCGCGTAGTGGGGGAAGACTTTACCCCGACGCGCTTTAACATTTGGGGTGCAAAGGCGATATCCGGCATTGGGAGTCTTGCCGATACCTTGATGGATAGGGCAATCATTCTTGAGTTACGCCGCAAGATGCCACATGAAAACGTGGAACGCATCCGATACGCGGAGCCGGGGCTATTCGATGAATTGGCGTCAAAGCTGGCGCGGTTTGCGAGGGACAACAAAGAAGCAATCCGCCGCGCCCGCCCCTACCTGCCCCATGCGCTGAATGACAGGGCGCAAGATAATTGGGAACCTCTGTTTTCCATTGCCGATGTAGCAGGTGACGAATGGGCGGCGCTTGCCCGCCATGCCGCATTGACGCTTTCCAATTCTGGCGAGGATTCAACATCAGGGCACCTCGAAAAACCTCTCTTCCTCCGGATTTGTTAAAATTACGTTGTTCTGAATTTTAGAGTAGGTGAAGCAGATGATTTCACGTAGCGCCCTCAAGACGGACCTGTTTGCAAGTGAAGCGCAC
>BNUD01000066.1 GCA_025997095.1 Betaproteobacteria bacterium
GTGAAAAACGCTTAAAAACAGCCTGGAATTCACCTTCCAGACCAGACAAGCCTTCCGACAGACTTTTTTCTTCGCCCCACGAAGGCGATAAGCGAAGGTGAGGATGGGAAAATCAACATCCTGCTAATGCGAATCGGAATTACGAGTTGGCGGATTAATTTCACTTCGTCTGCGCGCTGCTGCCAAAAAGACTTTGCAGCAGACGTTCGGATTCACGCAGACCTTCATCCGTGAACACGATACTCTTGGTTTTGCCGACGGGATTGGAGATGAAGCCTTTTTCATGCAGGCGCGACATGGCATCCCAGTCGAAGCTTTTCCAGGTTCGCACTTCATCATGCAACCCAAGATAGAGCAGCGCCAATACGGCTTGATCGATACGGTCGAGGTCGAGTTTCATCGGGTTCTCCTTGCTGTCGAATGGTTGAATCAAGCTCTGCCGCGAAACTTCACCAGCATTATGAATGAAGTCAGGGGCGGCGGCGATACAGCCTTATCGCCCACATCCAAATCAGCAATTCGGCAACAAACGACCAATGCAGAAAGAAGTTGAGCCACCACGGGAAGAAGCGGGCGGGAACGGTGAACAGGGCGTAGGGTTTGTCGTAAAACGGGGCGAGCCACCAGATGTCGCCGACCAGCGTATCCAGAATGATATGCACCAAGGCAGCGCTGCAAAACAGCAGGGCAGCGAATGTCCAAGCCTTCCACGCTGGACGGGCGAGGCAAAAAGACAGGGCGGATATGCCCATCAGTGACAGCCAGACAATCGGTCAATGGGTGAAATAGCGGTGATGATGGGTTTGGGCGGCATCGACGAGGTAAAAATAAATCATGTCAAAATCGGGGGCGAGCGCCCCGATCATGGCGATGAGGATGGCGGCGCGCGCCGGAATCGGCAGGGGTTGCCAACGGGCAATCAGTTGTCTGGCGAGAATGTAGCCGGATGGCGCGTGCGCCGTAATCATGCGTCTAACGCACAACCTGATCCAATTCTCCTTTGGCGTAACGCTCCGCCATTTTTTCAAGGGGGACGGGTTTAATCTGGCTGGCGCGACCTTCGCAGCCGAAGGCGCGGTAGCGGGCGAGGCAGATTTTTTTGGCGGCTTCGCGGGCGGGTTTCAGGTAATCGCGGGGGTCGAACTTGCCGGGATTTTCAAACAGGTAGCGGCGAATCGCGCCAGTCATCGCCAGACGGATGTCGGTGTCGATATTCACCTTTCGTACGCCGTGTTTGATGCCTTCGACAATTTCTTCCACGGGCACGCCGTAGGTTTCTTTCATGTCGCCGCCGAATTGACGGATTTCCGCGAGCAACTCTTGCGGCACGGATGAGGAACCGTGCATGACCAGATGGGTGTTGGGGATGCGGGCGTGAATGGCGGCGATGCGGTCGATGGCGAGAATGTCGCCCGTCGGTTTCTTGGTAAATTTATACGCGCCGTGGCTGGTGCCGATGGCGATGGCGAGCGCGTCGCAGTTGGTCTGGCGTACAAAATCCGCCGCCTGTTCGACATTGGTGAGCAGGTCTTCGCGGCTCATTTTGCCTTCCGCGCCGTGCCCGTCTTCCTTGTCCGCTTGCAGGGTTTCCAGCGAACCCAACACGCCCAGTTCCGCTTCCACGGAAACGCCGATGGCATGAGAAAACTCCACCACTTTTTGCGACACTTCCACGTTGTAGGCGTAGCTGGCGACGCTCTTGCCGTCGGCAAGCAGGGAGCCATCCATCATCACCGACGAAAAACCGGAACGAATCGCCGCCTGACACACGGCGGGCGACTGTCCGTGATCCTGGTGCATCACCACGGGAATATGCGGATAGGCTTCCAGCGCGGCTAAAATCTGATGCCGCAAAAAGGCTTCGCCCGCGTATTTGCGCGCTCCGGCGGAAGCCTGCATGATGACGGGCGCGTCGAGTTCATTGGCGGCTTCCATAATCGCCCAGACCTGTTCCATGTTGTTTACATTGAAGGCGGGCAGACCGTAATTGCGCTCTGCGGCGTGGTCGAGCAACTGGCGCATGGAAACGATGGGCATGGGGATTCTCCGTGGGTCGAAATTAATCAGGCATTTTAGCTTAGGATGCGGGGAACGGGGCAAACGCATGAGCCAACGTGGGCATCGACGCTCCCTATGAACATGGAATCAACCCAACCGCTGCCCGATTTTTTCCAGATAGCGCGCATTGTCGGGCATTGCGCCCCGTTGCTGCGCCGCCCAGATTACTTCGCCCAAGGCTTCCAGCAGCACATGCTCGGCAGCGTGGGCGTCCATGCGGGCGGTCAGGCGGGTGAAGGCGGCGCGGATGCCGGGGGGCTGGTCGATGGCGAGTTGTTCGGCAATCGCCAGATGCAGGGAAAGATGCAAAAAGGGATTCATCGTCCCCTGCTCTGGCGTCCATTCCTGCCCCGCCGCTTGTGCGTCAGCCAGCAGCGCGTGGTATTCGGGATGGCGGGCGATGATGTCGGCGGCGGGCAATTCCGCGCCACTCAAAGGCAGGCGCGCTTGCTGTTTTTTGTGGGCGTCGCGGAAAAACTGGCGAACTTCATCGCGTGAGGGATTAAACATTTCAGGGGTCAGGGGGTCAGGGGTCAGGTGTCAGGTGTCAGGTGTCAGTATCTTTTACTGGCGGCTTTGCCGCCAGTGGTAATTTTCGTGGGACAGGTTTCAAACCTGGGAGCGCTGGCGCTCCCAGGCGCCGCCCGTCACATTGCTGTCACCTGACATCTGCCACCCGATTCCTGAATCACATAAATCCGCGATGACGCAAGCGCCGCATTCCGGTTTTCTTGCCTTGCAGGTGTAGCGACCGTGCAGAATCAGCCAGTGGTGGGCGTCCTGTCGGTATTCGGGGGGCGTCAGGCGCAGCAGTTTGTCTTCGACTTCGCGCACGTCTTTGCCGGGGGCGATGCCGGTGCGGTTGGCGATGCGGAAAATGTGGGTGTCGACGGCGATGGTGGGATGACCGAAGGCGGTGTTCAGCACCACGTTGGCGGTTTTGCGTCCGACGCCGGGCAAGGCTTCCAGTTGGGCGCGGTCTGCGGGGACTTCGCCGCCATGTTGTTCCAGCAGAATGCGGCAGGTCGCCAGCGTGTTTTTCGCCTTGGTTTTGTAGAGTCCGATGGTTTTGATGTGTTCCATCAAGGCTTCTTCGCCTAGCGTCAACATCGCTTCCGGCGTCGGGGCGACGGGAAACAGGCGTCTGGTCGCCTTGTTGACGCTGACATCGGTCGCCTGCGCCGAGAGCAGCACGGCGATTAAAAGCTGGAAGGGCGTTACGTATTCCAGTTCCGTCGTCGGCGCGGGATTGGCGGCTTTCAGGCGTTCGTAAATCTCGCGCCGCTTTTGCGCGTTCATGCGTTTTCGGCGCTTGCCGCAAGTGGAGCGGCAGGGCGGGATTTTTTCTGGCGGGCGGCGGCGCGGATGTCCAGCCAGTTTTTCCCGGCAATCAGGCAGCCCAGCATGATGAAAGCGCCGGGCGGCAACGCCGCCAGCAGGAAGCCGGGATATTCCGCAGGCAGGATTTGCAGGGCGCGCGCGCCGGGGATCACCATGTCGATGCCGGAGAGCAGCGTGCCGTCGCTGATCAGTTCGCGCAGCGTGCCCAGGAGCGCCAGCGACCACAACATGCCGACGCCCATGAACACGCCGTCGAACATGGATTCAACCGGCGGGTTCTTGCCCGCGAAGGCTTCGACGCGGGCGAGCACGATGCAGTTGGTGGTAATCAGCGGAATGAAAATGCCCAGAATCACATACAGTTCGTGGAAAAAGGCGTTAAACAGCAGGTCGACCACCGTCACCAGCGCGGCGACGATGAGGATGAACACCGGAATACGGATTTCATGCGGAATCCAGCGACGCAACAAGGATACGGAAATGTTGGAGAGCGCCATCACAATCAGCGTGGCGAGCGACAGCATGACGCCGTTTACCATGTTGGTGGATATGGCGAGCAGCGGACACAAGCCCAGAATTTGCGCGAAGCTGGTGTTCTGCTTCCAGATGCCGTTCCAGGCAATGACGCGGAAGGTTTCACGGCGCATCATTTGGCGCGCTCCTCAAACAGGGTGTCCTTGTGGGCGGACACAAATTGCGCCGCCCGGTGTACGGCAGCGACGACAGCGCGCGGCGAGATGGTCGCGCCGGTGCGCGAATCAAAACGCCCCCGGTCTTTTTTCACCTTCCACGCCTCATCAGGAACTTGCGGGTAATTGAGACCGTCGAACTGGCGTATCCAGGGACGCGCCTTGTTCTTGTCTTTTTTGAGGTCAACGTAATCGCCCAGACCCGGTGTTTCCTTGTGTGCCGTCACACGCACGCCGGTGATCGTCCCTTCGGCGGTGATGCCCAGAATCAGGCGAATGTCGCCCGCATAGCCGTCCGGCGCGACCGCTTCCAGCGCCAGCGCGGCGGGTTTGCCGCCCAGACGGGCGCGATAGACCTTGCTTTCGGATTTGAGACCCAGTTCCGGCGTGGGGGGCAGGGTGAGGGTGTCGGCGAGCAAATCGTTATCGTACTGTCCGGCGGGCAGCACTTCGTTTACAAATTTCATTTTTTCCGCCGCCAGCGAGGCTTCAATCGTCGGGCGCGTCCATTGCTCCGCCGCCGCCAGAATGCCGGTAAAAATCACGACATAGGCGAGAAGGATGGCGGCGGTTTTGAGCGCGGAAGCACGGGCGGAAGGGGGAGGAGCGACAGGGTTTTGCTCACGCATGGTCGCGCTCCTTTTTCTTGCCGCCTTGCTGCATGGCGAAAATCGCCGGTTGGGTGTACACGTCAATCAGCGGGGCGCAGATGTTCATGATCAGGATCGAGAAGGCAATGCCATCGGGAAAACCCCCGAACACCCGAATCAGATAAGCGAGCAGCCCCGCGCCGCCGCCGAAAATCAGCTTGCCCGCAGGGGTCGTGCAACCGGAAACCGGGTCGGTGGCGATGAAGAAAGCGCCCAGCATGGCGCCGCCGGAAAAAAGGTGAAACAACGGATCGGAAAAACGCGCCGGGTCAATGAGCCAGCAGATGAGCGAGATCACCGTCATGCTGCCAAGAAAGGCGACGGGCGTCTGCCAGGTGATCACGCGCCGGAAAATCAGGAACAGACCGCCGACCAGATAGGCGGTCGTCACCCATTCCCAGCCGCGTCCGGCGAAGGTGCCGTAAAGCGACTGGCTTTTCAGCAAATCCTGAATGCTGCCCGTGAAGCTGTCCATTTTTAACGCGGTCTTGATGGCGTCCAGCGGCGTTGCCGCCGTGAGCGCGTCGATGCGCGGCGAGAAGCCAAAAATCACTTCCATTTGCTGCGAAAACGGCAGGTGCAAGCCCTGCGCGGGCCATTGCGACATCAGGGCGGGGAAAGCGACGATACAGACGGCAAAAGCAATCATCGCCGGATTGAAGGGGTTTTGCCCCAGACCGCCGTAAAGCTGTTTGGCCACCACAATGGCGAAAAACACGCCAAGCACGGTCAACCACCAGGGCGAGAGCGGCGGAAAGGTCAGCGCGATGAGGCAGGCCGTCACCAGCGCCGAACCGTCTTGCAACGAAGCCAGCGAACGTCCGCGCAACTTCTGGAAAAGTCCCTCAAAGATCAGCGCGAAACAGCAGGCGAGCAGAACCTGCACGATGAGCGCCAGACCAATCAGCGCGGTATAAACGACGATGCCCGGCAAGAGCGCCAGCATCACCTGGTTCATGATGCGGCGCACGCTGGTTTCGGCGTGAAGATAGGGGGAGCTGATGGGGGGCGCAATCGGCATGTTCAGGCGTCTCTGGAATCTGTTTCGGCGCGTTGGAGGCGGGCGCGCTCCACGGCGGCGGCAATCACCGCCTGTTTTGCATCCGCCGCGTAAACGGCAGTGTCGGATTCGCCGCCCGGAGGCGTGTCACGCTCCGCCGCCAGTTTTGCGGCCTGGGCAGCGGCGGCTCTGGCGAGTTTTTCCGCCTTTTCCGCTTTCTCCCGCTCGGCGCGGAACTGTTTGAATTCAAACCGCGCCTTGGCGCTGTCCGCCATTTTTTGTTCTTTGGCGGCGGCGCGAATTTCGCCTTTGGAAAAGCGAAAATACTGTACCAGCGGGATATTGGCGGGGCAAACGTAAGCGCAGCAACCGCATTCGATGCAACTGGCAAGGTTGTATGCCTGCGCCTTGTCGAATTGCCGGGCGCGGCTCCACCAATACAATTCAAAAGGCTGCAATTCCTGCGGGCAGACGCGGGCGCAGGCGCCGCAACGGATGCAGGGCATTTCCGGCGGCGGTGGCGGAAACAGCGCGGGCGAACGGGCAATCAGACAATTACTGGCCTTGATCACGGGCACATCAAACGCGGGCACAGAAATTCCCATCATCGGGCCGCCCATGATGATGCCGTCGGTATCCGCCTTGGGGCGGGCGAGCGCCAGCAGTTCATTCATGGGCGTACCAATCAGGACTTCCCAATTCCCCGCTTGTTCCACATTGCCCGTCAGGGTCACGATGCGGTTCACCACCGGCTCGCCCAGATTGAGCGCCCGCCAGACGGACAAGGCGGTTGCCACGTTGAAACACTGGATGCCCAAATCGGTCGACCGCTTGTCGACGGGGATTTCCTTGCCGGTCAACACCCGAATCAACTGCTTGATCCCGCCCGCCGGGTAAAGCGTGGGGACGACCACGACGGAGAACGTTGTTTCCCCCATAGCCTCAACCGCCTCCCGCATGGCGGCAATGGCTTCCGGCTTGTTATCCTCGATGCCAATCAAAACCCGTTTGACCTGCAACAGGTCACGGATAACGCGGCTGCCCGCGACGATTTCCCCGGCGCGTTCGCGCATCAGGCGGTCGTCGCAGGTGATGTAGGGTTCGCATTCCGCGCCGTTAATCACCAAATCCTCAAGGACGGTGGAATTCTGCATCTTGGCGTGACTGGGAAAACCCGCGCCGCCCATCCCCACCACGCCCGCGTCTTGCAGATATTGCAGCACGGCTTTGGGCGACATGTTTTTGTAATCCGGCGCTTGCAGGGGAAGCCAGCGATCTTCCCCGTCCGGCTCGATGACGACGGACAAGGTGGCAAGACCGGAAGGATGCGGCATCAGGCGCGGCTCCACCGCAACCACCGTGCCGGAAGTGGAGGCATGAACGGCAGAGGAAAGCCAGCCTTCCGCCCTGCCGATGAATTGCCCTTTTAACACCCTGTCGCCCACCGCGACCACCGGTTGCGCCGCCTCCCCCGCGCTCTGGGAGAGCGGAATCACCAGACGGCCAGGCAACGGCGCGATGGCAATGGGCGCGCCCTGAGATTCCGCTTTGTGATGGGCAGGCTTGATGCCGCCTTTGAATTTGAACAGTTTTTGCAACATGTTCAGGCAACTTTCCGGTGCGAGGATTGCGTGTCATTCATCGCGCCCACGTTGTTGGGGACATCGTGGGCGCGCTCTGCGGATTTGATCGGGATGATCGGGTAAGCGTATTTCCAGGTTGCCAGCGTTTCCGGCACAGACACCATGTCGATGCACTCGACCGGGCAAGGTTTGACGCACAATTCGCACCCCGTGCACAAAGTTTCGATGACGGTATGCATCTGCCTGGCGGCACCGACGATGGCATCCACCGGGCAAGCCTGAATGCAGAGCGTGCACCCGATGCACTCCGCTTCGCGGATGATGGCGGTCAACCTGGGTTTGACCGCTTCGCCATCGCCCCCGCCTGAAACCGGCTTGAATTCCCGACCCAGCAGGTCGGCGAGTTTTTTCGCGCCTTCGTCACCGCCGGGCGGGCAGAGGTTGATTTCCGCCTCGCCCCTGACGATGGCTTCGGCATAGGGCTTGCAACCGGCAAAACCGCATTGCCCGCATTGCGTCTGCGGCAATATGGCTTCCACTTTGCCCGTAATCAGGTCGCCCTCGACCTTGAAACGGATGGCGGCATAGCCCAGCGCCGCGCCCAGCGTCAGCGCGCCCAGCGCCATCACGGCAATCGCAATCAGAATTTCCATGATTAACGATCCAGTCCCGCAAAACCCATGAAGGCGAGGCTCATCAAGCCCGCTGTTATCATGGCAATCGCGACGCCCTTGAACGGCAAGGGCACATCCGCCGCCTCCACCCGTTCACGGATACCGGCGAACAGCGCCAGCACCAGCGAAAAGCCCAACGCGCTGCCCGCGCCGAAGATCAGGGATTCCACAAACCCGTAACCGTGCGAGATATTAATCAGCGGCACGCCCAGCACGGCGCAGTTGGTGGTAATCAGGGGCAGATAAATGCCCAATACCTGTTGCAACAGGGGCGAGGTCTTGGCAATCGCCATTTCGGTCAGTTGCACAATGGCGGCGATGGTGACAATAAACGACAGGGTACGCAGATATTCCAGTCCGGCGGGGATCAGCAGGTAATGGTCAATGACAAAGCTCGCCCCGGTCGCCAAGGTCAACACAAACGTGGTCGCCGCGCCCATGCCATAGGCGGTCGACAGTTTTTTCGACACGCCCATGAACGGGCACAGACCGAGAATTTTGACCAGCACGACGTTATTGACGAATACCGCGCCAATCAGCAAAAAAAAGTAGCTCATTTCAGGGATCAGGTGACAGGGGGCAGGTGACAGTACTCTGTGGCGCTTCGCGCCGAATGTTATTGGGCATGTTGGTTTTCCTGGTCAATCCGGCGCGTCAGCGCCCGCACCACCTGTCACCTGACTTCTGACACCTGTAACGCTGGCGGCGACCTCGTGGACAAGTTTGGGGCCGTGGTAAATAAAGCCCGTGTAAATCTGGATGAGACTGGCGCCCGCCGCGATTTTGGCGCGCGCATCCTCACCCTTCATAATGCCACCAACGCCAATCAAAGGCACTTCATTATGCAAGGCATGTGCCAGCTTGCCCAACGCCGTCGTCGACAGCCGAAATTCCGGCGCGCCGGACAGCCCGCCCGCCTCGTCGCCATGCGGTAATTTTTCCACCCCCACGCGGGAAAGCGTGGTGTTCGTGGCAATCACGCCATCCATGCGATGCCGCCGTACCGCGTCCGCAATCGCCGTAATTTGCGTGTCATCCAGATCGGGCGCGATTTTCAAAGCCAGCGGCACGTAACGCCCCTGTTGCTCCGCCAACACCGTCTGCTCCGCCTTGATGCGGGCGAGCAAATCGTCAAGCGCGGCTTCCTGCTGCAAATCGCGCAGATTTTTCGTGTTCGGGCTGGAAATGTTGAGCGTGACATAACTCGCGGCGGCATAGACTTTTTGCAGACACAACACATAATCGTCCGCCGCCTTTTCAATCGGCGTATCGGCGTTCTTGCCGATATTGATGCCCAGAATGCCGCCCTTTTTCGGGAACTCCGCCAGGCCCACATTTCGCAGCAAGGCGTCCACACCGAGATTGTTAAATCCCATGCGATTGATAATCGCCTGCGCTTCCGGCAAGCGGAACAAGCGCGGTCTGGGATTCCCCGGCTGCGGGCGCGGCGTGACCGTGCCCACTTCGATATGCCCGAACCCCAACGCCGCCAGCGCGTCGATATGCGCCCCGTTCTTGTCCAACCCCGCCGCCAACCCCACCCTGTTGGGAAAAGTCAGCCCCATCACGGAAACCGGATCGCGTATAAGCCGATCCGCCACCAAGCCGGAAAGCCCGCAGGTGTGCAGGAAAGAAAGACTGGATAAGGCGATACCGTGCGCCTTTTCAGCATCCAGAGCAAACAGGGCGCGCCGTAACAAAGAGTAAATCATGGTAAGGCGGGATTCTACCGCATCGAAAGCGGAAGGCGGATGAGAGGGGGCAAAAAGTTCAGGGCTGGAATCAACCCTCGCCCTAGTGGGTGTACGGACCGGACACATCCTGAACACTTGTTCGGAAACATGGTAGACACCCTAAAGATGTCGACGCTCCGTTTGCTGCCCCCGGATTCCGCTCATGCCTCTCACCGCCCGCCTCGACCTGCCGCCCGAAGACGCCATCGCCTTTTTTGAAAGGAAGGGCGCACCTTCGAGGATTTCAAAAAATCCCTGCGCCCGCGTTTAGAGGAAGCGGGCTGGTGGGGCAAAAAAGAAATGCTCGACGCCAACACGGGCGAAATCACCCAGGTGCAGTTGGGCAGCGCGCGTCGGCTACGCACGATTTTTCAGACCAACGTGCAAACCAGCTACATGGCGGGGCGTTACAAACGCTATCTGGACAATGCCGAAAACCGCCCCTACTGGCGCTACGTGGCGGTGATGGACAGCCGCACCCGTGCAGGTCACGCCGCCTTGAACGGCAAAATCTGGCGCGCCGACGATCCCATTTGGCAAACCCTCTGGCCGCCCAACGGATGGGGTTGCCGCTGCCGCGTGCAGGCGCTCTCGGCGGCGGAGTTTGAAAAGTCCGGGGCGAAGCTGGAAGACGGCAAGGATGCCATCGTGGAAAAAGAGGTCGTCATCAACAAGGATGGCGACACCATGACGGTAAAGGGCATCCGCTACATTGACGACACAGGCAAAGAGAAGGTGTTTTGGGCTGATCCCGGCTGGGATCACAACCCGGCGCTGGCGGCGGATGCGAACCTGCGCGAGTGGGTGGCGCGGAAAGCGCAGTCCGCGCCGGAAGCGTTGAAGCCGCTCTATCTGGAACAGGCGAAACGGGGCGCGGAGAGCATGTCCGAAAGCGTTAATGAGACACGCGCGCCGCTGGAAAAGCTCTCTAAAGCCGAAGGCGACGCCCGCGCCTGGGTGTTGGGCATGGGCAAGAAAACCGGACTGGAGCATCTGGTGGCTTATGACCTCAAGACGGGGCGCGAGGTACATCGTATGGCGGGAGAAGCTAATCGGGTCGGGGTCGATAAGGCAGAACTTTTGAAAGCGGAAGCACGCGGCGAAACCCTGCGAATGGTGCATAACCATCCTGATTCCGTGTCGCTTTCCCTGGCTGATTTGGCGCTGCTCCGTTACCCTGCGGTTGTAGAGGTCGAGGCAGTCGGCGCGAACCGTGCGAGCAGCTATCTGACAGCTTCCGCGCCGGGATTCTCGCGTTTGACGGTGCATTTGCAAAACAGGCTGAAGAAATTGAGAAAAGAGCTTTCCGCAAAATACAACATCCCCTTTGAGATTTACGACCATATCCAGAACCTTGCCCTCCAGCAGAATGGTATGATTGGCTATCAGTTCCGCCTGTCATCCGCGCAAAAACAGTTGTTGAAGCACGAAAATTTTGCGGCGGCGTTGTCGGAAATCTCTACGGTTTTGAAAGGCGCGTCATGACGAAGGGCAAATTCCATTACATGTTCGACCCCCCCGGAATGCATCCCAGCCAATTGCCCAAATGGGAAAAATACCTTGCCGTGCTGAAACGTGACGTGGTGAATGACCCGGAATCGGATCAGGTCAAGGACGAACTGGCAGACGCCCTCGAAACCATTGCTTTTTTGGAAGCGTGGCGAGACAGGGATCTGGCGCAGCAAGTCGAGCAAGTGGCGCAGGTCTGACATGTTGAAGGTAGAACTCAACACCGGAGAGGCGCAACAGAAACTGCAAGAACTGGCGGGCAAGCTGAAAGACGCCCGCCCGCTGTTCAAAGTCATCGCGGGCATTCTGGAATCTCAAACCGAGGAAAACTTCGCCGCCCAAGGTCGCCCGCACTGGGTTCCGCTTGCCAGGGCAACCGTCAAAAATCGCCTGCGCCGCAACAACGGCGGCTCCGTTCTGAAAATCCTGCAAGATCGCGGCATTCTGGCAGGCAGCATCAGCGCCGATTACGGTTCCGACTACGCGATGGTCGGCTCCAACGTCAAATACGCCGCCATTCACCAGTTCGGCGGCACCATCCACCACGCCGCCCGCTCCGTGCGTGTCCGCCTGCGAACCGACAAACAGGGCAACCTGCTGCGCCAGGGAGACAAGGGCAATTCCAAAAATCTCGCCGTCTTTGCCAAAGATCGCCACAAACAGGCGCGCGAAACATGGCACACCACCGGCGCATGGCAAGTCAACATCCCCGCCCGCCCCTTTCTCCCTTTCTACGGCTCCGCAGAAAATGCCACCCTCCAACCCGAAGCCCAAAAGACCATTCTGGACGCCATCACCGAGCTGCTGAACCATGCCGCCCGATGAAAAACCAAGCCGCCGCCGTTGTTTCCCCCTGCTAAACACATTTTAATCGCCCCGCCCGTAAAATCCCCCAATATCCCGCTATATCCCCCAATTATCTCACCCCACCCCCTGTAAATAGCTCACTCTCTCTTAGCCAGCAGTCCGAGTCCATGATACAACTCGCCATGATCCGCTTGCTCATCAAACGACTTACTGATTTTTAAAACAGCTTCTAAAAATCCGCGACAGTGCGGCGTGGATGGTGGCATAGATGCGGGTGTCTTGCGATACACATTTTTATGTGTATAATCAACGCCATGCGCCAGGCATGGGTTAACCCTCCATGTCGAACGCGGCAAACCCGACATCATTTCCACACGAAAGGCAGAACGTGATGAAACATACCGCCACTTCCGAACCATCAACCATCCAGGCGCCAAAGCTGCGTACCGAAGATTTTGAGCGCGTAGAATTTCGCGGGCCTGGCAAGATCGCCACCCGCGAGGCGGAGGAAGCGCATGCCCGGTCGCAATTTGAAACCGGGATTGGCAAGCAGCGCGTGAATATCGCGCTGGACCCGGACATCGTGCGCTGGTTCAAGCAAAAAGCGGGCGGGCGCGGCTACCAGACGCTCATCAATGCCGCCTTGCGCGACACCATGCACGAACAGAAACTCGAAGAAGTCTTGCGGCGGGTGATTCGTGAGGAACTGCGTCCGGATTGATGGGCGCGGCTTGCACGGGGAGATGGTGGGCCCGCAGGGATTTGAACCCTGGACCAAAGGATTATGAGTCCTCTGCTCTAACCAACTGAGCTACAGGCCCGTGACCCGTTTTCACGAAAGCCGTGATTCTAGGGGGGATGTCGAATTATGGCAAATCAGGAAATGGATACATAACCCGTGAATGAACGTGAACTGATGTTTTTTACCCGCCAACTCGCCGCAACGCTGAAAGCGGGACTCCCCATGTTGCAGACGCTGGATATTCTGGCGCGCGGGAATACCTGGTCGCCCCCCGCCAGCCAGCTCTTGGCGGACATGCGGCGCGGCGTGGAAAATGGACGCCCGCTTTCCGCCACGCTCGCCAAATATCCCCGCCAGATTGATGCCCTCTACCTGCATCTCGTGCGCGCGGGCGAACACGGCGGGTCACTCGAAAGCGTTCTGGAACGGCTTGCCGATTACAAGGAACGCATGTACGCGCTCAAAAGGCGCATCAAGTCCGCGTTTTATGCGCCAGCATTTACCGTCGCCATTTCGTTCATCGTCATCGCCATCGTGCTGGCATTCCACCCCGCGCTCAATTCCGATGCCGCGCAAGCCGCCGATGCGCCTCTCTTTACGCGGACGCTGCTCTTTTTTGGTCGCCATTGGCTGCTGATTCTGGCGTTGCCCATCGGCGCGGTGTGGGGATTTTTCAAGGCATGGAAAACCTCGCCTGCTTTCCGCCAGAGTTTCGACGGCATCCTGTTGCAAACCCCACCCTTTGGCAAACTGGTTCGCATGAGCGCGCTGGCACGCTGGAGCCGCACCCTCGCCACGCTCTACGCAGCGGGCGTGCCGCTGATTGACGCGCTGGAACGGGTGAGCGACGCCACCGGCAACCATGTTTATGACGAAGCCAGCCGCCGCATCTGGCGCGCGGTCAAAGACGGCGCCAGCCTCACCAAAGCGGTGGGCGCATCCCGACTTTTCCCCACCGCCACGCAGCAAATGGTGGCCACCGGCGAATCCACCGGCGCGCTGGATACCACGCTGAACAAACTCGCTGAATATTACGAGGAAGAAGTTAACAACAGCGCCCGAGCGCTCACCAGCCTGCTCACCCCCATCATTACCGTGATCACGGGCATCATCGTTGGCATTCTGGTCATCGGGATGCACTCGCTGTCAATGCCCGATATATAAGAAGCTGTTTTAGAAATTGGCACGAGAAGTGCTATAGGGCACCTCGAATTACCCTTGTTTTTCAGCAAATCATCTCAAAAAAACTACCCATGTTGAAATTTGGCGCAATTATTTTGAATGAAGCTCTATTTTTTGAGTGATTTTGCCTTGATTTTGCCTTAAA
>BNUD01000067.1 GCA_025997095.1 Betaproteobacteria bacterium
GCCCAATTCCCTGCATGGAATTGGGCGTTCGACGGCTCGAAGCATTCGCTTCGAGAATTCCCGTCTCACCCCACAAGGGGAGAAGGGTGATTCGCGCGGCTTCGCCGTTACAAAGCATGTCTTCAGCGTTCATGCGATTGCCCTGAGGACGCTGCGCGTGCCCGATCTACACGACTACATGTCGGGCTACCGCGCTCATAAAAACTGTTCAGACCCCACCAGCCCGACTTTGGTTAAACCGTTGCGTTGCACGGCAGCCATCACCCCTGCGACATGGCGATAAGACACCGCGCGGTCGGGGCGGATATGCAATTCAGGTACTACCGCCTGACGCTTGAGGTCGGCAAGCTGCTGTTCCAGACTGGCGTGGTCGCTCAAGCGTTCGCCATTCCAATAAACCTCGCCATTCCCTTCAATCCGCACCTGCACAATTTCCGGCGGTGCCAGCGGCGGCGGGGGATTGCCGACCGGCATGTCGAGATTGACCGAATGCAACTGGATGGGAATGGTGATGATGAGCATGATGAGCAAAACCAGCATCACGTCAATCAGGGGCGTGGTGTTCATTTCCACCATCACTTGGGGTTCGTCGGAGCTGTTGAGCGTCATGGACATTTCGGGGAGCCTTTCGATTCATTACAAAGGACGCGAACCGCGTCGAACGATTTTGCAATGCAGCAGAACCCGTGCCCGAACGAGGTGGGGAGCAAGAAATTGCGCCAAGTCCATAAAATTAAAGGAAATTTTTACCCGCGCAAAACTGCGGGCGAAAAGGCGCTGTGTCTGCTGTTGCTGCAAACGCAGCAAGCAATGTTGCCATCGCAACACGGGCATGGCGCTGTATCCCCAAAATTTGCGCGTGACCCAACGGCTTTTGCCTCTGATTCCTGATCCCTGATTCCCGATCCCTGAACCCCAGAACCGTGCCTCACGCCCCCAATCAGTGCGTTTCTACGCCGAAAATTCCACTGAAAATCTCTATCCAATTGATTATAAACAACAAATAAAGCTGGAATGGCGATTGCTTTGTTGCGCTGTAAGCAAAAAAGTTTCTTTTCATTATTTGTTATTTTCAATCCGGAAGGAGAACTTCATGAAGTGGGTCACAGCCATCATCAAGCCTTTCAAGCTGGACGAGGTGCGTCTTGCCCTCGCCGAACTCAGCGTGCAGGGCGTTACCGTTACCGAGGTCAAGGGCTTTGGTCGCCAGAAGGGGCATACGGAACTTTACCGGGGCGCGGAATATGCGGTGGATTTTTTGCCCAAGGTCAAGCTCGAAGCCGCCATTGCCGACACTCTGGTGGACGCCGTTGTGGATGCCATCAGCAAAGCCGCTGCGACCGGCAAGATTGGCGACGGCAAGATTTTTATTTCCAAACTGAATGAAGCCGTGCGGATTCGTACTGGCGAAACCGGCGAAAACGCCCTTTAACAAGGAAGATCAGCATGAAAAAACTGTTCACCATCATTGCCCTGTCTTTGGGCATATGCTTTGGCGGCGTGGCGTTTGCCGATGACATCGTTACGGGCGACGCGACAGAGGCCGTTGTTGCTGTTGTCGGTGACGCTGGCACCGAAGTTGCCGTCGAACCCGCTGCCGAAGTCCTCGATACCGGCACAACCGCCTGGATGATGACCTCTGCCGCCTTGGTCATCATGATGTGTATCCCCGGTCTTGCCATGTTTTATGCGGGCATGGTCAACACCAAGAACGTGCTCTCCGTGTTTTCGCAGTTCTTCGCTACGGCGGGCGTGGTTTCCATACTCTGGATCGTGTTCGGTTACAGCATTGCGACCGACACGACCGGCATGGAGGAGGGGGTTTTCAACCTGCACAGCTTCATCGGCGGCACGGGCGCGTTGTTTCTCGCGCACCTGACGCCGGACAACATCGTGGGCGGAATGCCGGAATCGGTGCTGATTACCTTCCTCATGTCCTTTGCCATCATCACCCCCGCAATTGTCGCGGGCGGCTTTGCCGAACGGATGAAATTTGTGAGCGCCATCCTGTTTCTGGCGCTCTGGTTCACCTTCGTCTATGCCCCCGTTTCGCACATGGTCTGGGGCGGTCCCGGCTCGCTGATGGCGAATTGGGGCGTGCTCGACTTTGCGGGCGGCACGGCGGTGCACATCAATTCCGGCATCGCCGCGCTCGCCGCCTGCCTGGTCATCGGCAAGCGCAAAGGCTACCTGCAACATCCCATGCCGCCGCATAACCTCACCATCTGTCTGGTCGGCGCGGGCTTCGTCTGGCTGGGCTGGTTCGGCTTCAACGTCGGCTCGGCAGTCGCGGTCAACGGCACGGCGGGCATGGCGATGCTGAACACCCAGATCGGCGCCTGTAGCGGCGTATTGGGCTGGATGATTGTGGAGTGGATTAAAAACGGTCGCCCCAGCGCCTTGGGTCTGGCTTCCGGCGCGCTTGCGGGGCTGGTCGGCATCACCCCCGGCTGCGCCTTCGTCGGCCCCATCGGTGCGGTGATCGTGGGCTTGATGACCGGCGCGGTCTGCTTCTTCTTTG
Organism: Betaproteobacteria bacterium; assembly: GCA_025997095.1. Taxonomy (GTDB): domain Bacteria; phylum Pseudomonadota; class Gammaproteobacteria; order Burkholderiales; family Rhodocyclaceae; genus Azovibrio. The sequence goes on from BNUD01000067.1 coordinate 2,522, forward strand.
TTTCGGTCGTGAAGCGCAAATTCGGCTACGACGACACGCTGGATGTGTTCGGCTTGCACGGCATCGGCGGCATGGTCGGCGCCATCCTCACCGGCATCCTCTGCGTCCCCGCCTTCGGCGGCACAGAAAATGTGCAAATCGTCCCGCAAGTCATCGCCCAATTCAAAGGCGTGCTTTTCACCATCGTCTATGGCTTTGTGGTGAGCTGGATTATTTTGAAGGCCATCGACAAAACCATCGGCTTGCGCGTCGATGCAGAAACCGAATCGGTCGGTCTCGACCAGTCGGAACACAGCGAAAACGCTTACAACCTGTAAGCAGTAAGGGCAGTTTTCAAACTGCCCCTACGGTAAACCCGAAAACCGGACGCTTGTCCGGTTTTCGGGTTTTATTCCGATTCGCATTAGAAGCGATACTTTGTCGACTTCGCCTTGCCGTGCAAGAGCATTGTCTTCGGGCAGTCTTCGCGTCTCGCTTCTAATGCGAATCGGAATTACAAGCTGCGCGAACCTTGCGAGGGTGAGCAGGCGCTACCTGTAACCCGACATTGGCGATTCATCGCGCGCAACCTGCCAGATACCGGGCAGATGGCCAGATTGACGGATCAGTGTCGGCTTCAACTACGCTTACCCAACGAAAGACTACGCTTGCCGTCAAAAGCGAGGGTTTGTCATCAGTCTGGGGTCGAAGAGCACGCCGGATGTAACGTCCGACGGTATCGTAGATGCCGCCCTACCTGAAGCCTGTGGCAGCATATGGCGTATTTGATTGCCGGATTAATACTGGGGGCAACGAAAAAACCGCCCGCCTGGCTGCAACGGCGTCCCCGCCGACGGGGTTGGTTCCGCACGGAAAATCTTAAAACCGCCTTTGGTGCCGCCGGCGCTCCCAGCGGCGTATTCGATTGCCGGGTTAATCCCTTTTTGAAAAACCCACAGAAGCCAATAACGGCGCGGATTTTGGGCTGTTTTTCATTACAGGTTACTGATGCTACTATTTTTTTCACCCCTGCCGGATTTTGAATGCACGCACACATCGACACACCAGAGCAGGGCAATTGCATGAATGCTAATGAAATCACCAATACCGCTTTTCGTGAGGCACGGCTGTAGGGGCACGGCGCGCCGTGCCCCTACTCCCCTTGTGGGAGAGGGCTGGCAGCGATTCAGCACGGAATTACGCCTGCACATGCTGAACCATACCCCTCTTCCGCGCTTTTACGTAAATTCGCGGGGCACCTCGCCTCCGCGCCCCGCCCAATTCCCTGCATGGAATTGGGCGTTCGACGGCTCGAAGCATTCGCTTCGAGAATTCCCGTCTCACCCCACAAGGGGAGAAGGGTGATTCGCGCGGCTTCGCCGTTACAAAGCATGTCTTCAGCATTCATGCGATTGCCCTGCGGGCACAGTATTGTGATGATTTCGGTTGGCGGTTGTTGTGTATCATGGCGATACATAACAATTTTTGACGGTATCCCGGCAGCAAAGTCGAAGAAACCCGGTAAACACGGGGCTTCTGGTCGTTGTAAATAATGAATGGGAATAATCCCGTTCGATGATCTGGATGCATCTGATGAAATCCCGTTTAACTGCCAACGCCAAAAAAAGCATGAAAAATCTGAAACTGCGGATGCGGGCGCGCGAACGCCTGTTGCTTTGGCGCGAGGCGCTGGTGACGGCGTGGCCGCTTTTGTTGTTGTTGCTGGCGGGATTCGGCGTGACGCTGTATTTCGTCAAGCCCGCGCCGCCTAAGCATCTGGTGATGAGTACCGGACGCGAGGATGGCGCCTATCACGCCTTTGCCAAACGTTATCAGGAAATTTTCGCCCGCAATGGCGTCACGCTGGAACTCGTGCCTTCGGGCGGATCGCGGGAGAATCTGCGCCGCTTGAGCGAGGACGAGGCGCAGATTGCCTTTGTGCAGGGCGGCTCGGCGCCGCAGGACAAACCGCCGGAAGGCTTGCTCTCTTTGGGTAGCGCCTTTTACGAACCGCTTTGGGTTTTCGTGCGCGGCGAAAAGCGACCGGAGCGTCTGACGGAACTCCAGGGCAAGCGCATCGCGGTCATTCAGGAAAGCAGCAGCACGCGCGCGCTGGCGTATCGCATGTTGGCGGCCAACGATGTTGCCGTTACGCCAACACCCGCCGACGCCGCGCCGATGGATGAATACGTGGCAGCCGAAGCCTTGCAGCAGGGCAATCTGGATGCGCTGTTCGTCGTCGCCGCGCCGGAAGCGCCTGTTGTGCAGGTGCTCCTGCGTTCGTCCGGCATCCGGCTGATGAATTTTGCTCAGGCGGAAGCCTATCATCGCCGTTTTCCCGCCCTGTTTCGGATCATGATGCCGGAAGGCAGCGTCGACTTTGTGTACGATTTTCCGCCGCAGGATACGGAATTACTGGCGGCGACCGCCAATCTGGTGGTGCGGGAAGACCTGCATCCCGCCCTGCAATCCCTGATGCTCTCCGCCATGCGCGAGGTGCATGGCGGCAACGGCTTTTTCCAGCGGCGCGGCGAATTTCCCGCCTACAAGGATGCCGACCTGCCGCTTTCCGCCGCCGCCGAGCGTTTCTACGCTTCCGGCCCGCCCTTTCTGCAACGCTACATGCCCTACTGGTTGGCGGTGCTGCTTGACCGTTTTCTGATTCTCATCCTGCCGCTGGTCACGCTGCTGCTGCCCATGCTGCGCTTCGCCCCAGCCCTGTTCAGTTGGCGCATCCGCTCGCGTGTTTGCCGCGCCTACGGCGAATTGAAATTTCTGGAAAATGACATCCGCAGCCATCGCCGCGCCGCGATGACGCCGGAAGAATATGACGAACTGAGCCTCCGTCTGGAAGTTATCGAAACCGCCGCCAGCCGAATGCCCATCCCCGTGCGCTTCTCCGACCTGCTCTATACCCTGAAAACGCACATCAATCTGGTGCGGGAACAGTTGGAGCGTTATGCGCTGAAGCGGGAATCAGGCATCAGGGGTCAGGAACCGGAAGCGGATGTTCCGGTATATTAATCTGACAATCGAATACGCTGCTGGGAGCGCTGGCGTCCCCGCCGGCGGTTTTAAGATTTTCCGTGCGGAACCAATCCCGTCGGCGGGGACGCCGTTGCAGCCAGGCGGGCGGTTTTTTCGTTGCCCCCGATATTAGTCCGGCAATCAAATACGCCATAGGCTGCCACAGGCTGTAGGTTGGGTAAGCCGCAGGCGCAACCCGACATCGGCGATTCATCGTGCGCAACCTGCCAGATACCGGGCGGATGACCAGATTGACGGATCAGTGTCGGGTTCAACGACGCTTACCCAACGAGAAACTACGCTCCTCGCTTTTGACGTTGGAGTTTGTCATCAGTCTGGGCGCGTTCTTCGATCCCTCCCTACCAAATGCCATCGTCGTGCGCCAGACGGTATGTTCGATTGCCGGGTTAATGGCTCACTCGGCGTTCTGTTTGAACACAGCGGATCGATGTTGGGCGATGGCGCTGCGTTTTAGCAGAGCCTCTTGCCAGAAGTTTGTTGTGATTCCTGACGATGACGCCTCTGCCTCTGGATGGGATGTGGGCGGGGTCGATTGGGTTCAGTTTTTCCATGTGTTTTTGCAGAAAACGCGCGTTGGATTGCCGCCACTGGTCGGTGTTGTAGCTTCCTGCGGAAGCGTGAATGATGGGAATGTCGCAGCAGACGCCCGGTTTTGCCCCCGCCAGGTAAGCGGAAAACTGAAATCCAGGTCGTAATTCCGATTCGCATTAAAAACGAATCTTTGTCGACTTCGCCTTGCCATGTAATAGCACTGTCCTCGGCGTTTATGCGATTGTCCTGCTCTTCGGCGATGGTTATTGATGGCGGAAGTATGCTCTTCATGTTAAAGTGCCAAACCAATGCCCTTTCAGCCTTAATCGCAATGATATTTCAAGAAAAAAACGCCATGCCCCACCCGGTCTTATCGTGTGTGGGCGATGTTGCTCTGGTGGCGTGTGTGCTTCTGGCGGGCACAATCTTTCCGCGTTTAATGGTGGTGGGTGGGTTGCCTGCAATGGACGAATGTGTCTATGCTTTTTCGGCGCAATGGATTCATCACAGCATTGCAAGTGGACATGGCATTCCGAATGCGGGTAGTCTTTCGCTTTATCCAATGCTTTTTTATTGGGTTTTTAATCTTGATTATAATCCGGTTATTGCACTGCGGTTTGCTGATATGTGCGTAGCTGTGTTGACTTCTTTTTTTCTTTATACGGTATTGTACAAAGAAAGTAAAAACAAAATAGGGGCAGTGCTTATTGCGCTTGTTTTTACGTTTACAATGAATAGCTTTATTTTTATTGATTACGGATTCAAGAATAGCATCATGGCTGCTTTTGCGCCTCTTTTTTTAGCGATACGCATTGGGCAGCAAATTATCCGGAGTGAGCGTCCTGAAGTGAGTCATGCATGGTTAATGGTCGGGGCGCTGACTGCTTTGGCAGTAGTTCTCCGGGAAACATTTGTTTCTTTTGCCGTGTTGGGGCTTATTGTTGTTTTTGTTGCGCGAGGAAGAAAAGCAGCCTTGCGTTATTTTCTGGGAGGTGTCGCAACCGGTATCGTGTTGATTGGCGGTCTGCTCCTTGCGCGTGGCGGGGTAATGGAAGCCATTTTTGCATATCGGGATTGGGGGCTTGTATTTGAATTTACCCAGGACAGGGTTTCGGGATTTTTTACCTATTATGGTCTGATGGCGATAGAAGAGGCATCCGTCGCGCTATGTTTAAGTTTGTTGGCAATCCTTGTGTTGGTATTCATTGCAATAATCCGTCGTAGCAAGCGCATCGCTTTGAACTTGCTTTTCTGGTTATCCTTTATAGGATTCGCGCTCATCGAGCCGATAACCAAGATTGGGGTGGCCTATCATTTTGCAATGACGCTTCCCGGTTTTGCCGGGATATGTGCCCTGGCTTTGCGCGAGATTGCTCGCGAGTGGCCGCATTTGAGTTGGGCAAACAGGGAGAGAAGAGATGCAATTACCTTACTGGGTGTAACCTTGTTGGTCGTTTGGCTTTCTTCCATGTGTTTTGCCCTGTCGCGTAGCTGGTGGCCGCAAACGCAGGAAACGCTTATCGCTGCGCCAACCGGGGGGTGGGCGGAAGAATCTGTAAGTCTTACAAACTACTTGCTTGCAGCCGGGGAAATCAAGAAGGTCATGCCGGAAAATGGCACTCTAAGCACGAGCGGACATATGAATTCACTTTACCCCCTTACAGGTCATCTTCCGCCCTCTTATCAATTGGGAAACTTGAGTATTATTGCGCTGAAATCTGATTTGTCTGTCTCGCGCATTCAGGAGGCGTTGATGGTTTGTGCGCCAGATGTCATTATGGTATACATGCAGGATGATGGTTGGTTTACAGGGTATGGTCATAAAGAGATATTGGCTGCGGTGATGGGGACAGGGGTTTATGAAGCAGTGACAGAAATACCTGCTGCCAGACGTGGTTATGGTTTATTTATTAGCGGAATTATTTTCAAAAAAACAAAGGAAACAATATGTCTTGTCAAATGAATGCTATGGGTTCATTTCTTGAAAAGAATATTTTTACTCATCCGTTATTATCGCGCTTGGGTGATAATACTCTGGTGTTATTCCGATTCGCATGAGAAGCGAGGCGCGAAGTCGACAAAGTATCGCTTTTAATGCGAATCAGGACGGTTATTGTGATCATTGTCTGTTTTTTCGAAAAGAAAAATTCCGGTGCAGCAGATAGGAAATGATCGTGGAAAAAATGAGCAGAATCCCTTGCGCCATGACCGGATGCCAATGCAGAATTTCGACCGCTCCAGTAAGAAGGATAATGCCGAGGACGAGCGAAAAAGCGTAGGAAAGGTTGAAACGTAGAAATTCCAGCAGCCAATTCTGGCGGGAATGAAAGACCAGGTGTTTGTGGCAGATAAAGGCATTGATGATGGCGATGAAGTGAGAAATCAGTGCAATCCATACGTAGTTTTCCTGACTTCCTGTGAAAGAATATAGAAGAACGAAAACCGCATAGCCAAAGAGCGTATTCCAGGCGCCAATAACGAGGAAACGGAGTTTCTGGTGTCGATGCCAGGCTTCAAGTAGCTTTGCCATGATGATCATCCGGTTTTTTTTCTTCCTGGATGGAAGCGCTATCCGCTTCCTTGTCGGAAAAATTGACCCGTTCCGCCTCAATAACCAGCGGGCGTTTTAATACCTGGGTATGGATGGAACCGATGTATTCACCCAGAATGCCGATGAAGAAAAGCTGTACGGAGGCAAAGAAAAAGAAGCTGATGATGAGCGGCGCCATCCCCAGCGTGAATTGATCCCACCACACGAGCTTGGCAACGAAATAGCCTACAGCAACCAGAAGGCTCATAAAAGCAAGCGCAAAACCAGCCATTGTCGCCAGACGCAGGGGTACCTTGGAGTGAGTGGTGATGCCCAGAATTGCTGTATCGTAGAGGGTATAAAAATTGTTCTTGGTGATGCCCCGGATACGTCTGGGTTGTTCGAAAGGAATTTCAGCGTGTTTGAAGCCTATTTCTGAAATCATTCCCCTGAAATAGGGGTAGGGATCATCCATTTTTCGCATGACTTCAATTATTGAACGATCATATAGACCGAATCCATTAGCATTCTGGATCAGATCAATTTCGGAAATATTGGATATGGTTTTGTAAAATGCCCGTCGCACGAGGAACATTAGCCTTGATTCAAGACTTTTGGGTTTGATACCGAGAACAATACGAAACCCTTCTTCCCATTTCTTCAAAAATTCCGGAATCAGTTCTGGTGGATCCTGTAGATCGGCAGCCAGGCTGATGATGGCATCACCACCGGCTTGGAAATAAGCATGTATTGGCGAACGGATGTGACCGAAATTGCGACTGTTGACGATCAGTTTGATCCTTGGGTCTGTACTCGCCAGCGCTTTGATTTTCGCCACGGTGGAATCTGCGGATGCGTTGTCAATGAAAATGTGTTCATACCGATACTGTGGCAGGGATGCGAAGATGCTTCGAATCCGATCAACCAGAAGTTCAACATTTTCTTCTTCGTTGTAGCAGGGCGTCACGATGCTGATGAGTTTCATGTTTTGTTCCGTCAGGGTATTCATTGTGTGCTCTGGTTATTTCTGTATTTCATGATAATAAATCAGGATCATGATGAAAACCAGCGAAATGTGCGCTGAATGGCGGTTTCCAGCGGGGTCCAGGTTTCCAGTGCAAGCTCTTCACGAGCGCGGCGAATATCGGGAACGTAGCCGTTACGTACCGGATTGCCGACACTGTAATCCGGATTGCCCAGAACGCGGATTTCGCCACCCGGGTTGATGGTGTCGCGCACGGTTGTTGCCAGGTCGGAAAGTGTGAGGCCGGAACTTGAGCCAACATTGTAAATGCGGGGCGCGCCCTGGCGTGTGAGTAGCGTAAAGAGCCAGATGGCGAGGTCTGCGGCATAAAGGTAGGAACGAACGGGCTTGCCATCGCCTTTGATGACGATAGGTTCGCCACGACTTGCCTGGGCGATGAAATCGCCGATTGCGTAATGCAAATTCATCGGCATAAAGGGACCGACGAAGGAAAAACAGCGGGCAATGCTTAAATTGATGCCATGTTGTGCCGCATAGGCCGCGCATAGAAATTCCGCTGCGCGTTTTCCTTGTCCGAGCGCGGTTTGGGGGTCGCAGGTATCGGGGGCGGAGTCACTTTCTTCGCGGCAGGGCGCGTGGTTTTGAGCGCCATAAACGACGCCGGAACTGGTGATGAGCAGGTGTTTTGCGCCACTGCCTGCGGCAAATTCGAGCAGATGGCGGGTGCCGTCAACGAGGGTGTTGAATTTTTCCTGAGCGTTCGCGCCCATGAATGTTTCGCGGGCAGAGGTGGCGGCCATGTGCGCGATGTGGGTGAATTGTCCCTTTGGAAAGACGAAGTTACGAATATCGCCTTGATGCAGGGTCAGGAATCCGGCATGGACGAGATGAGGCGCTTGTTGGGCGAACTTTTCCGGGTTGCGGGTCAGGACGGTGGCACGGATGTCAAGGTCGAGCGTTTGGTTGACATGGGCAATGGTTTCCAGCAGCCAGTGACCAAACCAGCCGGTACCTCCGGTGATGAACAAGGAGGCGTCCGCAAGTTCCGGCCAGAGCGCCGGACGGCGTTCAAGCAGCGTTTGCAGGTCTTTGGTCAGGATGTTCATATTTTGTCAGCCAAGTACGGTGAGTCCGCTGGCCCAGTATTCTGCCGCCAATCCCAGATGAGCGCGACGATTGAAGGTCAGGTTGTAGCCATAAGCTTCAAAATGGTAGCCGACGTTTTCCTGTTCGGCGTCCAGCGCGGCAAGCCAGAGCAGTGGCGGATAAGCCTCTTTTCTGAAGAGAAGTTCTGGATTGCCGATCAGGGCGGCACAAGTGTCGAAGCCGCCGGAAAGCAGGAATTCCGGGGGAAGAATTTGCGCCTGACGACGTGCGGCGGGCAGCGAATAGCCGGACAGACAGGGAAAGTAAATGCCGACAACATCATCTTGCTTCAGGGCGTCGATCAAGATCTGATGACGGGAGTTTTCAGCGACCGACAATTTTCCGGACAAGCTGCTTTTGTGCTGGTTGGTGAAAGCATAGTCTGGAAAATGCTCGATGAAAGCATTGCCCACGGCGGGCAGGTATTTTTCGTCAAGTGCCTGCCCGATGTCCGTGTGGAGGGCGCGTGGAAGAAAGAATGGGGCGTAAACGCCAGCGAGCAGGCTGGAGGTAAGTGGATTGTCGGCAAGCCGCGAGAGAATGGCTTTTACGCGATGTTCAAACGCCGAAGCGGCAAGCGCCCCCCCTAAGCGAGCGGTGATGCGTTCGTGAATGGCAGGATAGTCGATGGCGGGTTGCTGGCAAGTGAAATAGCGACGGGTTTCACGCTCGGCGGCGGTCTCATTCGCAGCGGGCAGACACCGCCCATGCTCGTCGAATAAAGCGGCATTGTCCTGGGACGCGATTACTTCTGTACCCGCCAATGTGTCGTGTTCGGAAAATCCCTCTCCCCAGGGAAGCGGCAAAAACTTTGCGTCCTGGGTTTGGCGGGCGTGCCAGTTGATGAAATGCGTATCTTCACCGATGATGCAATCTGGCCGATGCGGGCCGATCCAGGGATTTCTCATGCCGCGATCCAGAATTTCCTTGAGCGGCGTTTCGCGCAGATTACCTAATGACATGTCGATATAGGGGCAGGGCGTGACTTCCATTGTCGAGGTCACGGTAATGATACCTTTCATGGTAATACAGCCCTTGAACGAACCGTAAGATGGTGTCATGTGGGTGAACACCTTGTATTCTTTTTCCAGTTCGCGCAGGGTATCGGCATCGTGTTTGTCGATGACAAATTCGGGGTGTTCGGAACAGGAACCGGTCGGCTTGGCATAAGAAACATAGAGCGCGACGTTATGCTCGGTCGCGAAACGGCAGAGTTCGCGGAATTCCGGTGTAGATGCGCCGCCCCGGAGCAGCACGGTGGACAGCAGAAGGTTGAGACCCGCTTCCAGCGAGGCGTCGACGGCGCGCATGACACGCTTCCAGGAACCGGGTTTGTTGCGAAAGCGGTCGTGTTGTTCTTCAACGATGCTGTCCAGGGAAAGCTGGACTTTTTCCACGCCAATTTTTTTCAGGTGCTGCGCGCGTTTGAGATCAAGAAACCAGCCGTTACTGTCGGTGACGATGTAGTGCTTTTCCGGGTCGATGGCGGCAACGACGGCATCAAAATCTTTCATCACCAGGGGTTCGCCGCCCGTGATGACGAAACGCGCAAGACCAAGTTCATCCGCTTCGCGGGAGAGGCGACGGACATCTTCCATATCCATCTTGCGGCGGTTGTCGACCACCTTGAGCACTTTGTCCAGGTGGCGATCCATGTAGTATTCGGCGGAACAATGCGAGCACTGAAAATTGCACAGATAGCTTTTTTCAAGCCGGATGATGGGGCTGATCTCGCCACGCTCTTCCATTTCCGAAATCCGGGCGAGCTTGGCGGCTACATAGGGTTTGCGGCTGGCGAGGTCGTTGCGTTTGCTCTGTTCTGCGGGGGTGAGACGGGATTCGGTCGTGTTCATGAGTGCTCCGGGAGAGATGCTTTGAGACAAGGTGTCTCGATGATAGAACGATAAATTTTTTCGTGTACGGCAATCAGTTCCGGACAATGGCGGAACCATTGCCATTGCCCGCAATGTTCTTTTGACGGCACACCGCCGTGGAACTTGAGACGCTCCGCTGGCGCGCTCGTCAGGCGGCAATTGTGGAGAAAAGAAATGAAATGCCCCCGAATATCACCTTGCGGACGGAAAAGCTCATGAACGGTCAAGGGCTTGGGATCAAATTCTACAGTACAGCCCAATTCGCTGTCGGCAACCTTGGCGATACGGGTGGCGAAGGTTTCCTTGAAGCGCACAATGCCGCCGGGAATGTGCCAGCCCGGTCCGTAATGCTTGTCTTCGCGCCAGGTCAGCAATGTTTGCCCGGAGGCGTCTCGAATCAGGAGATCGACATTGACCAGCGGCGTGAGTTGGCTGACGAGATTGAAAATTTCCTGCGGCAGACCGGTTTGGGGGTCATCGCAACAGGCCAACAGGTCTTGGGTCAGTAAGTGTATGTCAGTGATCATATGGTCCATATTCGCATCATTCCGGGAATGGCAAGGCGAATTTGCTTACGTATTGTTTCCAGAAAGGGGTTGTGGCGTATTGGTCGTATCTGCGTCGACACGCTGCTGCCTGTTCTGTATCGCCAAGTTGTTTGTGGCATTCCCCGGCGTAAAACCATGCGAAGGCATGATCTTCTTTGACTTTAATGACATGTTCAAGTCCTTCAAGTGCGGTTTTATATTCACCCAGGCGCATATCATTATTGCAGACAAAGTTGAGTTCGAGATTAAGAAGGTATTGCATTTCCTGAATGTATTCCCTGGAAAAATCCGGAGTTTCGATTGTAGCAATTTTGTGATCAGAACCCAGAGAGTCTTCTCGAATATAGCCATGTTTTTTTGCAATAGCGTGAATTTCGCTGCCCACGAGGGGGTTGGTACAAAAAACATTGAACCAGTTGCTATTAATGCTACGGAGATTTCTGCGGGTTTCTTCAATATCAGCTTTGGTCTCGCCCGGGATTCCAATCAGGATATTGGTTACAGTGTAGATACCCAGATCGCGACAATCATTGGCAACACGCTGGGAAACTTCAAGTTTCAACGGTTTTTTCATTAAATGTTTAAGTACGCGCTGACTACCGGATTCAACGGGTAGTACCATGTGTCGAAGACCTGCTGCATGGAAAGCTTCGAGCATAGAACGATCCAGTGCATAGAGCGCCAAA
>BNUD01000068.1 GCA_025997095.1 Betaproteobacteria bacterium
GCAGCGATTCAGCACGGAATTACGCCTGCACATGCTGAACCATACCCCTCTTCCGCGCTTTTACGTAAATTCGCGGGGCACCTCGCCTCCGCGCCCAGACTGATGCCCCCTCCCGCGTCAAAAGCGTAGTTGAACCCGACACTGATCCGTCAATCTGGACGCGCGATAAATCGCCGATGTCGGGTTCTTCCTGCGGCTTACCCAACCTACCGCCTGTGGCAGCATATGGCGTATTTGATTGCCGGATTAATAATTCAAACACCTGCCACCTGACCTCTGATGCCTGTAGTGGTATCCTTCTTCCCTTTACCGCCCGCCATCACAAGGACTGCCCGCATATGCTGTTGATGATCGACAATTACGATTCCTTTACCTACAACATCGCGCAATATCTGGGCGAGTTGGGGCAGGAAGTGCGCGTTTATCGTAACGATGCCATCACGCTGGACGAAATTGACGCGCAAAAGCCGGATTATCTGCTCGTCGGTCCTGGCCCCTGCGCCCCGGCGCAGGCGGGGGTGTCGCTGGCGGTCATCCAGACTTTTGCGGGCAAAATTCCGCTTTTGGGGGTTTGCCTCGGTCATCAGGCGATTGGCGAAGCCTTCGGCGGCAAGGTGGTGCACGCCCAAAGGCTGATGCACGGCAAGGTATCGAAGGTGCGGCACGACAACACGGGCGTCTTTCGCGGTCTGCCTGACCCGCTGGCTTGTACGCGCTATCATTCGCTGGCCATCGAACGTTCAAGTCTGCCCGATTGCCTGGAGGTGAACGCGTGGACGGAAGATGGCGAAATCATGGGGGTGCGCCATAAAACCCTTGCTGTCGAAGGCGTGCAATTCCATCCCGAATCCGTACTTTCCGAGCGCGGGCATGATTTGCTCGCAAATTTCCTGAAAACGGTCTGAAAATCTTTTAACTTCTGGTAAAACGCCATGATTACGCCACAACAAGCTTTGCAACGCACGATTGAGCACCGTGAAATTTTTTACGACGAAATGGTTTCGCTGATGCGCCAAATCATGGCGGGCGAGGTTTCGCCCCTGATGACTTCGGCGATTTTGACCGGGTTGCGGGTCAAAAAAGAGACCATTGGCGAAATTTCCGCCGCCGCGACCGTGATGCGCGAACTGTCGCTCAAGGTTCCGGTTGGAGGTGCGCGTGAAAATCTGCTGGATGTGGTCGGCACGGGCGGCGATGGTTCTTGCACGTTCAATATCTCCACCGCCACCATTTTTGTGGCGGCGGCGGCGGGAATACAGGTCGCCAAGCATGGCGGGCGCAGCGTCTCTTCCAAATCCGGCAGCGCCGACGCGCTGGATGCGCTGGGCGTCAATCTGCACCTGACGCCGGGTGAGGTCGCGGAATGTATCGAAACCGTGGGCATCGGCTTCATGTTCGCGCCCAATCATCACAGCGCGATGAAAAATGTTGCCCCCGTGCGCGGCGAAATGGGGGTGCGGACGCTCTTTAACATTCTGGGGCCGCTCACCAATCCCGCTGGCGCGCCCAATACCCTTCTGGGCGTTTTTCACGCCGATCTGGTCGGGATTCTGGTGCGTGTCATGGAGCGTCTGGGCGCGAAACATGTGCTCACGGTGTACGGTATGGATGGCATGGATGAAGTCAGCCTGGGCGCATCCACGATGGTGGGCGAATTGAAGGATGGCGTGGTGCGCGAATATGAAATTCACCCGGAAGACTTTGGCATTGCGATGGCGGGGCAGCGCAATTTCAAGGTGGGCAGCATCGAGGAATCCCGCCAAATTGTGATTGCCACGCTGGAAAACCAGCCCGGCGCGGCGCGTGACATCGTGACCTTAAACGCGGGCGTTGCCCTCTACACCGCCAACAGGGTTGCCGACATCGGCGCGGGCATCGCCCTCGCCCGCGAAATCATCGCGAGCGGTCAAGCCCGCGCCAAACTCGATGAGTTCGTGCAATTTACCCGCAAATTCAAGTAAGAACGCCGCGCGATGAGCGATATTCTCCAAAAAATCCTCGCCACCAAGGTTGAGGAAATCGCGGCGGCGCGTTCGCAATATCCGCTGGCGGAACTGCGCGCCAGCGCCCTCGATCAGCCGCCGCCCCGCGATTTTGTAGAGGCATTGCAAAGCAGGGTGGCGAAAAAGCAGCCTGCGGTGATTGCGGAAATCAAGAAAGCCAGCCCCTCAAAAGGCGTCATCCGCCCCGATTTTCACCCCGCCGGGATTGCCGAATCCTATGCCCGGCACGGCGCAGCCTGTCTTTCCGTGCTGACCGACAAAAGCTACTTTCAGGGCGCGCCCGAATACCTGCAAGCCGCCCGCGCCGCCTGCGATTTGCCGGTGCTGCGTAAGGATTTCATCGTCGACGCCTACCAGATTTACGAAGCGCGCAACATGGGCGCAGACGCCATTTTGCTCATCGTCGCCGCGCTCACGCCCGGTCAGTTGCAGGATTTGGCAGGTGTCGCGCAGGAACTGGGGCTTGCCGTGCTGGTGGAAAGTCACGACGGCGCGGAACTGGACATCGCCCTGAAGAAACTCACCACCCCCCTCATCGGCATCAACAATCGCAATTTACGTACCTTTGAAGTTTCGCTTCACAATACGCTGAAACTCCTGCCGCAAATCCCGCAAAACCGCATCGTCATCACCGAAAGCGGCATCCTCACCCCGGAAGATGTCAAAACCATGCAAGCCAGAGACGTACACGCCTTCCTCGTCGGCGAAGCCTTCATGCGCGCGGCGAAACCGGGGGTTGAACTGGAAAGGCTGTTTGCTGCGGGCTGAATGGATCAGCAGGGCGGGGTGTGATCGTGTGGGGCGCGCAATGCGCGCCCCTACATAAAAACCGAAAGCGCGCCAAGTTTAATTTGCGTATCAATTTGTTAATCTGCTCTAACTATCGCAAGGCGTTTGTTAAAGAAGTTTTACGCGCGAGGCATGATTGCCAGTGACCGGCTTTGAAAGTTTCAAATTTCATCAGGCGTTCCGTTCAAAATTTAGCGCGAGCAAGCGCCGCAGGATTTCTTCGTCGGGCGTTTCGGGGGTGTAGTTTGTCCAGCCGTAGGCGGCGGCGACGGCGGCGTCCAGAGATTTGTGCGCCATGTCGAGCCAGGCGGGGCGGGCGTTGTAGAGGTTGGTCAGGGTGCGTTTTTTTAATTCGGACTCAAAGCCGGGTCTGGCGACGGGGCGTTTGGGGAATCCGGCTTTTGCCTCTTCTGGCGTGATGACCCAATCCACCCATTCGGGCGGGTTCAGCCAGTTTTCGCGGAGGGTGTTCAGATGCCGGGCGGCGGCGGCGATGGCTTCGCCGATGGCGGTGTCGGCGCCGTTGGGTAGGGGCGCTTCTCGAAGCGCCCCTACAGTGTCGCGGGGGGTGAAGCCTGCGGGGAAGGGGAAGGTTTGGAAGGTTGTGGATGGCGTGTAGCGGGGACGGTCTTCCAGCGAAGTGCCCAGGCGTAACGACCATAATTCATGAAAACGGGAATGCAGGATGCCGAAGGTGGCGTCGTCGGAACGGGCGATGACAATGAGCATTTTGTCCGGTAAAACATTTCCGTTCAGCCAGATGAACAGGCGATGTTTCGATACGTGCGGCGTGGCGATGTAGCGCGACAACCCTGCGATTGCAGTACGCAATTCAACCCTTGGTCGTTCAAATAGCCACCAATACTTGCGTAAAGAAGCCTCTCTTTTCGTGAGGCGTTCAGGCTTGACGTTTTCGAGTGCGTATTCAAACGGCTTTTCAAACAGCGCCGCGTCAGCTTCTGACATATCGGTGCCAAAGTCGATAATCCAGCCGTCACGCGGTCGACGGGTAGCGTCGATACCGTTCCATGAGGGTTTAACCACATCGGCATTGGAGCGACCATTGGGATTGGGCAAAGCCAACCAGCTTCGCGCCAGTTCGCCGTCAATATCGAACGCGCCATTTTTCATAGCGCCTTGAAAACCGCTATTTTCGTTTTCCTTGAGCGGTTTCGCCCGCGTCAAATCAATGTTGTTTCCTGCCGTCAAATCGGCGTAAATCTCCGCCACTTCGCGCCCGTCCAGTCGGCAGGCTTCAGGTAGGGGCGAGATTTTGAATCTGCCAAGTTCGCCGTCCGCCGTTGCTGGGAGCGCCGGCGTCCTCGCCGGCGATTTTAAGATTTCCCGCGCGGAGCCAACCCCGCCGGTGGGGACGCTCCCAGGCGAGCGGCTTTGAAGCCCGCTTCTACGGGGTTTGTCATCAGTCTGGGTGGGATCGAAGAGCGCGCCGGATGTTACGTCCGGCGGTTTCTTCGATGCCGCCTTACCTTCAAAGGCAACCAACGACACCCGCACCGCCGCGCCTTCATTTACCCACGCCTCATCGCTCCACGCTTCAAAAATGCGCGTGTCCGCAACGATGGCATCCAGCACGGCACGATTCGCGCCGCCACGGATGGAATTGGTCGCCACCAATCCGGCGGCTTGCAGCTTTCCGGCGAGGATTTGTTTTCTTGCCTTGTGAAACCAGTAACACACCAAATCCGCGCCGCCGGGGACGGCATCGGCGTAGACGGCGTTCAAGGCATCAAAATATGCCGCGCCCAATTCGCCGCGCTTTTTGCTGCCGCCCAAAAACGGCGGATTGCCCACCACAACATCCGCTTCGGGCCATTCGGCTTCCTGTTCAGAAGACAGAAGACGAATGACCGAAGACTGCCCCGTGACCGGACGCCCTGCGTCCGCATGAATTTCTGTTCCCTGTCCTCTGTCTTCTGTCCCCTGAACAAGCGCATCCCGATGTTCAATGCCATCCAGCGGTTTCAGAATGGGGTTCACGGCAGGCGGGTAGTTGTTCTGGCGGCTCCATTGGATGTCGCCAATCCACACGGTGACGCGGGCGAGTTCGGCGGCGAAGGCGTTGATTTCCAACCCCAATATGTTGTGCGGGCCGGTGTGCATGGTGAGTCCCGCTTGCAAGCCCAGCTCGGCGGCTTCAACGCGGGCGTGTTTTTCGACTTCACGCAACGCCCGTAGCGCGAGGTATAAAAAATTGCCGGAGCCGCAGGCGGGGTCAAGCACACGGAAGTTTTCGAGGCGATGCAAAAAAGATTGATAGTCGCCCAGCGCCGCTTTGGGAATTTTTTTGCCCGCGCCGTGCAGGGTTTTTTCGATGCTTGCGCGGGTCGCTGCCCATTCCCGTAATAAGGGTTCAAAAATCAGGGGGCGGATGAGTTTTTCAATCGTCGCGGTGTCGGTGTAGTGCGCGCCCAGAGGCGCGCGTTCTTTGGTATCCAGCCCGCGCTCAAAGAGCGTACCGAAAATGGTGGGGTCAATCGCCCGCCAGTCCATTTTTGCGGCGGCGTAGAGTTTGGCGAAATCGTCCGCGCCCAGTTCGGGGATGTCGATGGTCTTGAACAGCCCGCCGTTAAACCAGGCAATATCATCATTACCGTATTCGCCGCCCTTCTCTTGCATGGCCTTGAACAGTTTGGTGATGCGGTCGGCGGCTTTTTGCGGCGTGTGGCGCAGTTGTTCCAACAGCCGGGTAAACAGGTTTTTTGGCAACAGGCGTTCGTCTTCGGCGAACATGGCAAAGAGGCATTGCACCAGAAAATGGGCGACCCGTTGCCCATTCAATCCCCAGTCACGCAGGGATTTGGCGAGGTCGGCGAATTGTCCGGCAACCACGGCGGTGATGGCGGCGGTGGATTTTTCCGGGCGCAGCTTTTCGGGGTCGGTGAACACCCAGCGCAGAAGCTGGCGTTTACTGGTCTCGGCGAGTTCTTCGATGAGGATGGTTTTGGGTTCGTCCGGGTAACCCGTAAAGGCGGTGTGGATTTCGATGCGTTCGCGGTCGCAGACGACCAGAAGCGGCGGATTTTCAAGGTGCAGGGCGTAGTCGGTGAGTTGCTTCAAGGCTGCTTTAAGGTCACGCCCCGGCTTTTTGTTCTCCCACCCGAAACAGCCCCGCTTCCAGACATCCGCCCAGCCATTGCCGCCCCCCGTTTTTTCCGCGCCGCGCTCAAAACAATAGTGATTCGGATCACGCGGCTTTTCCACACCCAGCAAATCACACAAATCATCAAAATGCCCTTGCGCGCCAGCGCGCTCGGTGAGTTCGTTGTTTTTCCAGCGAGAGATGAAATCTTGTGGGGTCATGGGGGGTTTGGGTTGGGTTTTTAGGTGGGGTACGCTCTTCGATCCCGCCCTACCTGGGAGCGCTGGCGTCCTCGCCGGCGGGGTTGGCTCCGCGCGAAAAATCTTAAAACCGCCGGCGGGGACGCCAGCGCTCCCAGCAACGGCGAAACCGCCCTGCCATCATTCTGCCTCTGTTTTTTCAGGGCGCAAAAAAACCGCCTCGCGGTGGTCGATTGGTGATGCGGTTTAGTGGTTTCTGTAAACTTCCTTGCGGTTGCCGATGCGCACAACAAGGATGCGCAAAGCGCCGTCCTCGATGCTGGCAACAATGCGATAGTCGCCAACGCGGTACTTCCAGAAGGCTCCCAGCTTGGAGCCTTTGAGGGCTTCGCCAATGCTGCGCGGGTCATCGAGCTGGGCGACACGCTCGCGCAGAAAGGCTGTGATGCGCTTGGCGATGGTCTTGTCCAGGGCGGCCAAATCTTTCTTGGCCTTGTCGTCGATCTCAATTCGCCAGGCCAAGATCGCGCTCCACTTCTTCCAACGTGTAGGTGCGGCTGCGGCCTGCGCGAATGTCGATCAGGCGTTGCTCTGCAAGGTACAAATCTTCGAGGTCATCCAGCTTCTCCCTGATGGCTTCGCGGGCGTAAAAACTCTTGCTGCGTCCGGTGGCTTCCGCCAGTGCGGCAAGGCGGCTATCCAGTGCAGGCGGCAAACGTAGCGCTAACATTTTCTTTCCCTGTATCGTGTGTGTCATGGAAGCATAGCACGAAGCAAACCGACGTTCGGCGGTTCACTTCGGTTTCTGCAATCATGGTTTGGGTAGGGCGGTTTCTTCGATCCCGCCCTGCCATCATCCCATATCTTCATGTCGCCCATAAGTGTAATGCGCGGCGCACGCGCCTTCGGAGGACACCATGCAGGAACCCAGCGGATTTTCCGGGGTGCAGACCGTGCCGAAAACCTTGCAGTCTCGCGGTTGTTTCACGCCGCGCAGAATCGCGCCGCATTCGCAGGCCTTGTGGTCGGGAATCTGGCGATAGGGAACCGGGTGGCGACGTTCGGCGTCAAACCGCGCGTATGCCTCGCGGAGTTGCAGGGCGCTGTCCGGCAGGCTGCCCAAGCCCCGCCACTCAAATTCGGCGCGGGGCGTGAAAATTTTCCCCACCAAAGCCTGCGCCTTCCGGTTGCCTTCGCGGGTCACGGCGCGGGTAAATTCGTTTTCCACTTCGGCGCGACCGGCGTTCACCTGTCGGATCAACATCAAAATGGCCTGCAACATGTCCAGCGGCTCGAACCCGGCAATGACAACGGGCTTGCCATAACGCGCCGGAACAAATTCATACGGGGCGCTGCCGATGATGGTGGAGACATGGGCGGGACCCACCATGCCGTCGATGGCGACGCCGCCCGCCCTGGCTTCGGGCGATTCCAGAATGCCCACAATCGCCGCCGGGGTAAGCACATGGCAGCACAGCACGGAAAAGTTATCCAGCCCTTCGGCGGCAGCCTGGGCAATGGCGACCGCCGTGGGCGGCGTGGTGGTTTCAAAGCCGATGGCGAAAAACACGACCGGCTTTTCCGGCTGCTTGCGCGCCAGGGCGAGGGCATCCTGCGTGGAATACACCATTCGCACATCCGCCCCTTCTCCCCGTGCTTTCAGAAGCGACAAGCCATTTGACGCAGGCACACGCAGACAATCGCCGTAGGCGCAGAGCGTGACCTCATGCTCCAGCGCCATGCGAATCGCCTGGTCAACGCGACCGATGGGCAGCACGCAAACCGGACAGCCGGGGCCATGAATCATCCGCACATGAGCAGGCAACAGGTCGGCAAGCCCGTAGCGGGAAAGGGCGTGCGTGTGCCCGCCGCAGAATTCCATGAAACGATACTGACGCGCCGCGTCTGCGCCTTTGGCTGCTTCAGCGGCAATGGCTTCTGCAATCGATCGCGCCAGCGCGCCGTTGCGAAATTCGTCGAGGTATTTCATCGCCGTCGCTCACCACAACTTAACCCCCTGCAAAATCCGGTAATCCAGCGCAATTCCCACAAAAATCACGCAGCCGACCCATTTGTTGTGCAGGAAGGCGGCGAAGCAGCCTTGTCCCTGACGGGTGCGAATCAGGCTGTAGTGGTAGCCCGCGAGGGCGAAGGCTGCGAGGATGGATGCGAGGAAAATCCAGCTTAAGCCCGCGATCAGCCCCACCCAGGTCATCAGCACGAAAGAGAGGGCGTAGCAGCACATGACCGCCAGCACGTCGAAACGCCCGAAGGTGATGGCGGAGGTTTTGATGCCGATTTTCAGGTCGTCGGGGCGGTCGACCATGGCGTATTCGGTGTCGTAGGCGATGGTCCAGAACATGTTGGCGATGAGCAGCAACCAGCCTTGCCAGGGCACGTTGCCCTGCTGGATGGCATACGCCATCGGGATGCCGAAGCCGTAGGAAATGCCGAGCCAGGCTTGCGGAATGGCGAGAAAACGCTTGGTAAAGGGATAGATCACCGTCAGGACAGCCGCGATGCCGACCAGCAGCAAAAGGAGCTTCGAGAGCACCGGCAGCAGGAGCGAAAAGGCGACCAGCAGCAGCGCCGCCGCCAGACACAGGGCTTCGCGTGGGCTGACCCGGCGGTCTGCCAGCGCGCGCTTGCGGGTTCTTTCAACATGGCGGTCAAAATCGCGGTCGGCGCAGTCGTCGATGATGCTGCCCGCCGCGTGCATCAGCACCGAACCCAGGGCGAAAATCCACACCAGCATCCAGGGCGGCTGTCCGTCTGAAGAGAGCCACAATGCCCAGAAACACGGCCAGAGCAGCAGCAAACTGCCGGTCGGCATGTCCAGGCGCATCATTTTTTCGTATTCGTTCAGGCGTGTGGTCAGTTTGGCAAGCGGCGTATTCATGGGCGGCATTTTAGCAGTTGCGGGGGATTCAGGGCGCGGGAGGGGATTCGGCGCGTAGCCCCAGTTTCACCAACGCCCGAATCAAAAATTCCGGCACGAGGGTGAAAATGTAAATGGCGACCAGCGCATTGACCCCTGCAACAATCATGAACAGCAGAGGGATATTGCCCCCATGTGTCAGCAACGCGGCGGCGAAGACTGCGCCACTCACCATGAACAGCGCATTCAGAATGTTGTTGGCGGCAATCACGCGCGCCCGATAGGCGGGGTTGCTGCGCTGTTGCACCAGCGCGTAGAGCGGCACGCAGTAGATACCGCCGCACACGCCCAGGAGCAGCAGATCGACAAGTACGCGGCAGATGGCGGGATCGGCAAGCAGGGTCATTAGCGGCAATTCATGTCCGGCGTGCGCGGGCGTGACGCTGGCGAGGTCGAAGCCGAACAGGGTCATGCCCAATGCGCCGAAGGGCACAAGCCCTAATTCCAGTTTGTGCCGCGAGAGTTTTTCGCAGAGCAGCGAACCGCCGCCGATGCCGATGGAGAACACCGCCAGCAGCAGCGTGACCATGCCTTCACTGCCGCCCAGTACGAGTTTGGTATAGACGGGGAACTGCGCCAAAAACACCGAGCCGTAGAGCCAGAACCACGAGATGCCGAGGATGGAGAGGAAAACGGCGCGGGTTTCGCGGGCGAAATGGATGCATCGCCAGGTTTCCGTCAGGATGTTGAGATTCACCTTGAGTTCGGGTTCCGGCGCGGGGGCTGCGGGGATGCCGCGACTCGCCAGATAGCCGGTCACGGCGACCACGAGGGCGGCGGCGCTGATCCAGACCGTGCCCACGTCGGGGATGCCCGCGAGCAAGCCGCCGGAGAGCGTGCCCAGCAGGATGGCGACATAGGTGCCCGCTTCCACCAGCGCGTTGCCGCCGACGAGTTCATCGGGGCGCAGGTGTTGCGGCAGAATCGCGTATTTCACGGGGCCGAACAGGGTGGATTGCAAGCCCATGAGAAACAGCACGGCCAGCAGAAAGGGCAGGCTTTCCAGCGCGAAACCGGCGCAGGCGAGCAGGACAATGACCAGTTCCAGCAACTTGGTATAGCGGGCGAGTCGCGCCTTGTCGAGCTTGTCCGCCAGTTGTCCGGCGGTGGCGGAAAAGAGGAAGAAGGGCAGCATGAACAAGCCCGCCGCGACATTGGTGAGCAATTCCGCAGGCAGCGTCGTCCATTTGCCCGCCTGAAAAGCGAGCAGCACGACGAGCGCGTTTTTGAACAGGTTGTCGTTGAACGCGCCGAAAAACTGGGTGACGAACAAAGGCCCGAAACGGCGGTTCGCCAGCAACGCGAATTGGGAATGCTCCTGGTTGTTTTGTGGGGTGTTCATGCTAGACATTTCTGAAAGATGCGTCGAAAAACGAGCGGGTGGCAAAGACCTGCGCGGGAAAGGAATTCCCCTGCCAGTTCAATGCCCGTTTCAGCGCCAGATCATAGTAGAGGGGGTTGTATTCGCGCAGCCATTCCAGATCGGCAACCGCCCTGCTTGGCAGCACGCCCGCCGCCGCCAGACCGGAAGGTGAAATCAGCGGCACGATGCCGGGCAGCGGGTAGTCGGAGCCGTTCAAGAGGCGAGGGTGCCATTCTTTTCGGGTCAGCAGCGTCTTGATGACATCGGGTTTGCGGTTCCGCAGGGTGATGGCGGAAATGTCGCCCCGCAGGTTGTCTTGCCATTCCGAGGCGTCCATCAGGCGGGCGAATAATTCAAAACTGGGGCAGGGCTTGTTCCCCGCGTCGAAATCTTCATCTTCGCCCATTGTGGCGCAGTGGGCGATGACCACGCGCACGCCCGCTTCCAGCGCGCGTCGCAGGCGGAGCGGGTTGCCGTAGCGCATGGCGTCGGCATTCATGGCTTTTTCTTCGCCGCAGTGGGTGATCAGCGGTAGACGCAGCCGCGCCAGCGTCGCAAAAAAAGCGTCGCAGCGTTTGGAAGCCGGGTCGATGTTCTGCGCGGCGGGCAGCCATTTGACCGCCCGCGCGCCACCGCTTGCGGCGGCTTCCAGCGCATCAACGGCATCGGCGCGATAAGGATGAATGGAAGCGACCCATTCAAAGGCGCCGGGATGCGCCGCCGCCAGCCTGCGGGCGTAGTCGTTGGGAACATGAATCCCTCCCATGTTGGCCTGTGCTTGCCCGGCGTCGTCGTGAAAATAATCGAAGGCGAACAGCATCAGTTTTACGCCAGCGGGCATTTCCGCCACCAGTTCCAGCAGGCGTTGCACGAAATTTTCGTCAACGGAAGCGGATTTGCCGTGCCTGGGCGACGCGCATGCGGCGTTCATGTAAAACAGCCGACGCCCATAAAAGGCGGGGTTCAAAGGCGAGGAAAACTGCGAACTCAACACGATGCCGCTGTCACTGTCGCCCGTACCCGCCAGATGCGCGTGACAATCCCAAACTTCTGCGGGGTCAAGCCCTTGCCAGACTGCGGTCAGCCAGGGGCTGTCGCGCAAACGCTCCGGCAAACCGGAACGGCAAGGGTTGAGCAGGAAGGGCTTTGCCAGGCGCGCGCCCGACAACTCATTGATGGCCCCCGCGACCACGCCCGTTGCCAGTACTCCCGCCGCCGCTTTCAGAAAACCGCGACGGGAAAGACGGGGAAACGCGCGCTTCATGCCGCCTCTTCCGCCAGACGTTTCAAGGTGACGTAATCCACCTTGCCCGTCCCCAACAATGGCAGGGCGGGGAGATGCACAATGATTTTGGGAATTGCCAGTTCCGGCATCCCCAGCGTTTTTGCACTTTCTTGCAGGGCGCCGCGTTTCAAATCCGCGTCGGTGGTAAACAGCACGAGGCGCTCGCCCTTCGCTTCGTCAGGACGACTGGAGGCGGCGTGCATCCCGGTCGCGCCCGCCGTTGATGCCGCCAACGCCAGCGCTTCCACCGCTTCCAGACTCACCATTTCCCCCGCGATTTTGGCAAAGCGTTTGACGCGCCCCAGAATGTGCAAAAAGCCATCCGCATCCACGTCCACCACGTCGCCGGTTTCGTACCAGCCTTCGCCGATTTCCGAGACGGGCGCTTGCAACACGCCGGGGTTGTCGAATTTCAGATAGCCCTTCATGACAGAAGGCCCGCGCACATGCAAAATGCCGCCGCGTTCGATGCCGGGGACGGGCACGAGGCGATATTCCAGCCCCGGCATCAGTTGCCCGACCGTGCCGCTTCTGAACGCCATCGGCGTATTCACCGCCATGACCGGCGCGGTTTCCGTGGCGCCGTAGCCTTCCAGAATCCTGAGTCCGAATTTCTCGAACCAGATGTCGCGCACCGCGTCGGAGAGTTTTTCCGCGCCCGCCACCACGTAACGCAGACGATAAAAATCATAAGGGTGCGCGAAGCGGGCGTAATTGCCGAGGAAGGCGCTCGTGCCGAACAACACCGTGCAGCCCCGGTCATAGGCGAGTTCGGGAATCACCCGATAATGCAGGGGCGAGGGATACAGAAACTGGCTCGCGCCGGAGAGCAGCGGCAGGAGCGCGCCCGCCGTCAGCCCGAAGGCATGGAATACCGGCAGCACGTTGAGTACGCGATCTTCGATGGAAAAATCAATGATGGCGCGAATCTGCGCGATATTGGCGAGGATCGCCCGATGCGGCAACGCCACCCCCTTGGGCTTGCCTTCAGAACCGGAAGTAAACAACACCACCGCCGTATCTTCAGGGGTTGCGGGCAGCGCGACGCGACGCGGAAACCACAGCACCCAGCCCATCAGCCAGAGCTTGTCGAAGAAAGTCGCCTGCGCGCGCAAGTCTTCCAGATAGACGATGCGTTCCAGCCCTTGCAACGCACCCAGCCTGTTTTCCAGCTTCGCCTGTTCCACAAAGGCGCGCGAAGTGACGACGGTGCGAATCTCCGCCGCCCTGCATGCCGCCTGCATTCCATCCGCGCCCGCCGTGTAATTCAGCATGGCGGGCACCCGTTTTAACGCGGAAAGACCGAGAAAGAGCGCGATCGTCGGCGCCATGTTCGGCAGCAGCAGCCCCACATGCTCGTCGGGTTTGGTGAGCCGCCCCACCAACCGCCCCAGCATCAGGCTCATTTTCAGCATATCGTGGTAGGTGTATTCCACCTGCTTGATGTCCTCGACCATCCGGCGATGGCGTCCATACAACGCCACCGCGTCGCACAAGCTGCCATACAGGGTTTGCTGGAACTGCGCGGTAAACGCCATCTCCTGCATCAGCCGCCGTAACGCCTCGCCCGCCTTGCGCCGCCGCAGCTTGGCAGTCGGCGCGTCGGGCATGGGCAGCGTCGTCATCGGCAACACCGTCAGGGTAATGAGTGGGAAAAACCGGCGCGGCTGGCGCGAGAGGCGGGAAAAATAACTGCGCGACGGGCCATCCAGACGCACCGGCAACACATGCGCGCCGGTCTTCGCCGCCACGAAGGCGGGACCTTCGTAGACCTTCATCATGCTGCCGGTCAGGGTGATGCGCCCTTCCGGAAAAATCACCACCGGACGACCGGATTCCAGGATGCGAATGACCTTCTTCATCGCCATCGGATTCGCCGGATCAACCGTCAGATAGTCGGAGAGCGACAGCACCAGACGAAAGACAAAACTTTTGACGACCGCGCTGTGCACCACGAACATCGGATTTTCAATGGGCAAAAACAAGCCCAGCAACACGCCATCGAGCAGGGATTGATGATTGGCGATGACGAGCAGGGACGTTTGGAAAGGTCATTTTGCATCCCGTCAAAAGCGTTTTTCAGGCGCACGCGAAACAGGATTTTGCAGATTTTTTCTGAAACAAATCTGCAAAAT
>BNUD01000069.1 GCA_025997095.1 Betaproteobacteria bacterium
CCTGCTGACGTAGCCCATGCCCCCCCTGTTGCAGCAACGCCTCCCGCCCCACCGCCACGGCAAGCACCAGCGAACGTGCACCAGCAAGCCGCCGCCCTGTTGGGACAACGCGCCTGAATCTGACGCGGCTTGTTCCGGCTCGCATGAGAAGCGAAGACAATGCGGTTGTTGAAGGATGGTTTAGGTAGGGCGGAATCGAAGAGCGCGCCGGACGTTAACATCCGGCGGTATCTACGATCCCGCCCTGCCTATAACGCTTCTCACGCGAACCGGAATCAGTCCGCGTCAATCTCCACTGCCGTATAAATCGGCGTCAAATCAAAAAGTTCCACAATATCCCGGTTCTTCATGCGGATGCAGCCGTGCGAATGCGGCTCGCCCAGAGGGGCGGTTTCACTGCACCCGTGGATGTAGATATAGCGGCGCATGGTGTCCACGCTGCCCAAACGGTTTTTGCCCGGCTCACAGCCGGAAAGCCAGAGGATGCGGGTCAAAATCCAGTCCCGCTCCATGTGGGTAGCCTCCAACTCCGGCGACCAGCGTTCGCCCGTCGGTCTGCGCCCGGAAAACACCGTGTAGAGTGGGCTGCCCGCGCCGATTTTGGCGCGGATGATGTGGCGACCTCGCGGCGTCTGATGACTGCCCTCCGCTTCTCCCGCGCCTTCGGTGGCGGTGGAAACCGGATAACGGCGCAACGCCTTGCCCTCGTCATCCAACAGAATCAGGGTTTGCGTGGAGAGCGAGACGCGAATCAGCATGGCGCGTCCGCTTCTGCGGGTTTTTTCATTCGCCTTTCAGAAAAAAACGCACTCAACAAACGCCCGCAACGTTCCGCCAGCACACCGCCCACGACTTCCGTGTGGTGATTCAAGTGCGCTTCCGCGAACAAATCCAGAATACTCCCGTGCGCTCCGGTCTTCGGATCACGCGCGCCATAGACCACGCGGGCGATGCGGGCGTGCAGGATAGCTCCAGCGCACATGACGCAAGGTTCCAGCGTCACAAACAATTCGCATTCCGGCAGACGATAATTTTCCAGCCGCCGCGCCGCGTCTCGCAAAGCGGCGATTTCCGCGTGCGCGCTGGGATCGCTGTCGCCAATCGGGGAATTGAAGCCCCGCCCGACGATCTCCCGATTCAGCACCACGACCGCCCCGACCGGCACTTCGCCCAGGCAGCCCGCCGCCTCTGCCTGATACAGCGCCTCGCGCATGAAAAACTCATCGTTCAGCATCAACCGCGTGGGTGATTCAGCCATTACTGTCCTCGGTATAGGCTTCCCTCAACACGACCGGCTGCCTTGCTTTCTTGCGGAGCCGGATGTTGAGCATTTCCACCGCCACGGAAAACGCCATCGCAAAATAAATGTAACCCTTGGGCACATGATGCCCGCAGCCGTCGGCAATCAGGACGACGCCGACCACCATCAGGAAAGAAAGCGCCAGCATTTTGATGCCGGGATGTTCGGCAACGAAGGCGGCGATGGCGCCGGAAGCCATCATCATCAGCCCCACCGAAACCACCACGGCGGATACCATGACGGGCAGATTGTTGACCATGCCGATGGCGGTAATGATGGAATCCAGCGAAAAAACGAGGTCGATGAGAATAATCTGCATGAGCACGGCGGCAAAGGCGGAAGGCGCGGACTGCGATGCCTCGCCCTCCTCGCCTTCCAGCAATTGATGAATTTCGCCCGTGCTTTTCCAGACCAGAAACAGCCCGCCCGCAATCAGAATCAAATCCCGACCGGAAAAACCGTGCCCCAGCACGGCAAACAACGGCGCGGTCAGCCCCGCCAGCCATGAGAGCAGCCCCAGCAACGCGATACGCACAAACATGGCGAGAAACAGCCCCACCCGCCGCGCGAAATCGCGCCGCTCCGGTGGCAGTTTATTCACCAGAATGGCAATAAAAATGATGTTGTCGATGCCCAGCACCAGTTCCAGCGCGGTGAGGGTCAGGAAAGCGACAAGCAGTTCCGGGGAAAGCAGAAATTCCATGATGGACGGGGCTACGGGCAAAAAGTTGCCAGCTTATCAGATGCCGCCTGCGCCAGCAGTGTGCACAATAAAATATCCAAAATAAACCTAAACTTTTTCAAGTTGCTGCCGTTGTTAAAGAAAGGAAGGTTCACCACGAGTGAACCATTGACAGAACTCATCTCACAAGGAGCACATCATGGCCATCAACCCCACCGCAACGGCTGTTGTCGCGCAGGAACAGAACCGATACGCCCACAGCAAGACCAACAAAACAAACGAAGAAACGGAAGCGGCAAAAGAAGTCAAAAGGGCGACCAATCCCATCGTCGCCAACAAGCATGAAGCGAATCGGCAGATTCTGGAAGCCTCCGCACGGGTGTCGCTCTCGTCTGGTCAGGAGTCTCAGGCGCTGTTGTTCCGTTCCGCCATTGAACACATCAATTCGGTGCTGGCGCCGGAACTGGGTGCCAACGCCATTCAAGCCGCCGCCGCCAATCAGGACAATTCGGCGGAAGCCACCGCCAACCGCATCCTGAGCCTGTCCACCGCCTTTTACGACGGCTACGCCAAACAGCATCCCGGTGAAGACCCGGAAAAACTCGCCAAGGATTTCGTGGCGGTCATTCGCGGCGGCTTTGAAAAAGGCTACGGCGAAGCGAAGCACATTCTCGAAGGTCTCAAGGTCTTCGACGGCGACGTGAAAAGCGGCGTCGAAAAAACCTTTGAACTGGTGCAACAAGGCTACGACAAATTCCTCGCCGACAAACTCGCCGCGATTAACCCGCAAAAGAACGAGAAGGTAGACGCGTAAACAAGCCCATGCCAACAAAAAGGGTTTGCGCCAAACGCAAACCCTTTTTTTCTGTCACCTGTCACCTGTCACCTGTCACCTGCTCGCCGCAAACACCCGTTCATATGCAAAACAATGCTTGTTATGTCTGTTTTCGCATATAATCGGTGAATGCCTTCCTTCGATAGATACTTGGATGAACAGCTTTCCCGTGGTCGCGCTTATTTCAATCGCGCGGAAGGTTTGCGGGCGCTTGGTTTAAGTGCCGCAGCTTTTTCGACAGCCGCGACCCGACTGACCAAAAAACATCGGCTCGCCAGCCCACGGCAAGGGTTTTTCCTGATTCTTCGTCCGGAAGACTGGACGACTGGCGCTCCCGACCCCGTGCGCTGGATTGACCCGTTGATGAAGTATCTGGGCATTGACTATCGCATTTCGTTGCTGCGTGCCGCCGCCTTTCATGGCGCCTCACATCAGGCGGCGATGATTTTTCAGGTGATCGCGCCCCAACAATTCCGTGATTTTGACATCGGTCGCCACCGTATCCAATTTGTCTATCAGGCTCCAACCGCATTCGCTCACATCAATCAACCAGAGTGGCTCGGACAGATTAAGAGCGAAGCCGGTTTCGCCAAGGTTGCCAGTGTTGAATTGACGCTGCTTGACGCCGTGCGATATTTTCACAAGGCAGCAGGCATCAACGGCGTCGCGCAGATTGTGCAGGACATCGGTGCGAAAGCTGACCCGCGCAAACTGGCAAAAATCGCCGCGCACTACGAAAACGCTTCGGTGCGTCGCCTAGGGTATCTGCTCGACCAAGCCGATCATGTTCGACAGGCCAAGGCGCTGGAACCCTTTGCTCACCATGCTAAATCCATGAAACCACTCGACCCCTCCGTTATGTCACTTCTGGAATCGCTGGCAGCAGTTTACGAAAAAGACAGCAAGTGGAAGCTCGTGATCAATACATCCGTGGAAACCGACTTTTGATTCCAAACGCTTACATCCAATCCTGGAGCGCGACAGCGCCCTGGTCTGATCTGCGTCAGATCGAACAAGACCTGATCATCTGCCGCGCTTTGTGCGACCTGTTCAACGCGCCTGCTTTGCAGGGAAAAATTGCGTTTCGGGGCGGTACTGCCATTAACAAACTGCTCTTCGTGCAGCCACTGCGTTACTCTGAAGACATTGATTTGGTGCAGATACAAGCAGAATCTATCGGCGCAACGGTTGATGCAATTCGCGCTACTTTGTCATGGCTGGGAACATGCAAGCGTGAGCAGGCTGGGCATTCGATGCATCTGGTCTTCAAGTTCACACCCGAAGCCGATAAAGAGAGCGCCCTGAAACTCAAGGTCGAGATTAATACTCGTGAGCACGACAGTTTTTTCGGAATCAAGTCATACCCTTTTGGCATGGAAAATGACTGGTATTCGGGAAAGACCGGGATTGCTTCCTTTGAGCCGGAAGAATTGTTCGCCACCAAACTGCGCGCCTTGCTCCAGCGGCGCAAGAATCGGGACTTGTTCGACCTGCATCATGGACTTCAACAGCTTACGCTGGATGCAGACAAACTCATTGCCTGTTTTGAGCATTATTTGACGCGGGAAGGAAAACCGATTAGCCGGGCTGTGGCGGAACAGCGCATGTTGGAGAAACTCACACGTAGCCTTATCGAAGACATTGCACCACTACTACCCGCAGGAATTCAGTTCGGTGAAGATGACGCGATACGCGCTTTTGAGCGTGTGTGGCGGGAGTTGATTGTTCGCATCAAAGGTGATGCATGGAAACTGACAGATAAGGTCGTTGAAGCGTTACGACAGAAGAAGTACCCATATCTGATGCTTTAGTATCCTT
The DNA here is from genome assembly GCA_025997095.1 of Betaproteobacteria bacterium. Lineage (GTDB taxonomy): Bacteria > Pseudomonadota > Gammaproteobacteria > Burkholderiales > Rhodocyclaceae > Azovibrio. Next base: position 4,636 of record BNUD01000069.1, read on the forward strand.
TCACAAGCGGGATGTGTAAATGTCCGCACCTCTTTTCGGCTCACATGCACAAGCGTCTCAATCCTCAATCGCGCCTTCTTCGGAAGCGGGGAACAGTTCCGGTGTGGTGGGGATGCTGGATGCCATTGGCGACGGCGCGGAAGTCGTGGCTTTGGCTTTGTCGGCGACGAAGGGGGTTGAGCCGCCCAGAATGTTCAGGATGGCGGTCAGTTCTTCCCGAATCTGGTGGATGGAGAGGGGCTTTTTTTCCGGCGTGTCGGCGGCGGCTTGCAGCAGTTCTTCTTCCAGACGGTTGCGGGCGCCGCTGATGGTGAAGCACTGGCTGTACAGCAGTTCGCGGATGCGTCGCACCAGAAGCACTTCGTGGTGCTGGTAATAACGCCGGTTGCTGCGTCTTTTGAGGGGTTTCAACTGGGTGAATTCCTGCTCCCAGTAGCGCAGCACATGCGGCTTGACGCCGCACAGCTCGCTGACTTCACCGATGGTGAAGTAGCGTTTGGCGGGAATGGGCGGGAGTTCCTCCTCGTCCACGGGATGATTATGCTGCCGCGCTTCCATTCAACGCTTGCTCCACATCGGCTTTCAGTTTCTGGCTGGCATGAAAGGTGACAACGCGCCGGGCGGTGATGGGAATTTCCTCGCCAGTCTTGGGGTTCCGACCAGGACGCTGCGGCTTGTCACGCAATTGAAAATTACCAAAGCCGGAGAGTTTGACCCCTTCGCCACGTTCCAGCGCGTCGCGGATTTCCTCAAAAAATGCTTCTACCATATCCTTGGCTTCGCGTTTGTTAAGACCGACCTGCTCAAATAAAAGATCGGAAAGTTCAGCTTTGGTGAGCGTCTTGACAGTGGGAGTATTCATATCCAAAGAAGCCTGAAAGGGTCAGGCTCGTAGTTGCGCTTGAAAATTTTGTTCCAGATACGTGATGATGTTCACCACGGCGGCATCAATGTCCGCATCTAACAAAGTGCGTTGAGTATCTTGCATAACTATCCGAAAAGCAAGACTTTTTCTCCCATCGGGAATGCCTTTTCCCTGGTACATGTCAAAGAACTGGATGTCGCAAACCTGACTTGGCGCATGTGCTTTCATGCCGCTGAGGAGGTCGCCCAGAACGATGGATTGATCGACCACGATGGCAAGGTCGCGGACGGCGGGCTGGAATTTTGACACTTCCGCATAAGCGGGAATGGCAGACCGCGTTACGGCGTCAAGGTCGATTTCAAAGACAATGGGCGCGGCGGGCAAATCGTACTTCTGCACCCACTCTGGATGCAGTTCGCCCAGACAGCCGATTTCCCGACCATTCAGACGGATACTGGCGGCACGTCCGGGATGCAATGCCGGATGCGCTTCATCGGGACGGGCAAACGCGAGTTCAGTGGCAAACAGGCTTTCCAGATCGGCTTTGAGGTCGAAAAAGTCGACCTTGCGATTGTCGCGTCCCCAGCCTTCGGGTTCCGCTGTGCCGTAAGCCAGCGCCGCCAGCCGCCAGGGCTGCGCGTAATCCGCATCACTGTTTTGCGTAAAAAAACAGCGCCCCAGTTCAAAGAGGCGCACACGCGATTGTTTGCGTTTCAGATTGACGACGAGGTTTTCAATCAGCCCGCCGAACAGATTGGAGCGCATGACCGCCAACTGGCTGGCGATGGGATTGGCAAGGCGGATGGGGCGCGCGTTGGCGGCGAAATCCTGTTCCCAGGCTTCCGGCACGAAGGCGAAATTGATGACTTCCTGAAAGCCACGGTCAGCGATTTGTTGCCGCACCCGATAGAGGGGACGCCGGTTTTCGGCTTGCGGCAGCATGGAGAGCCTGCCTTTTGGAGCGTGTCCGGGGATATGGTCGTAACCGTGCAGACGGGCGACTTCTTCAATCAAATCCGCTTCAATTTCGATGTCGAAGCGGTAGCTGGGCGGCGTGACGATGAAATCATCCCCTTCCCGCACAAAGGCGAGCGCCAGCCGTTTTAAGAAAATGGCGACCTGTTCGGCGGCGAAACCAACGCCCAACACTTTTTGCAGACGGGCGAGGCGCAGGCGCACGGGTTTGGGTTCCGGCAAGCGGGCGACGGTTTCCGTGACCGCGCCGGCCTGACCGCCGCAAATTTCCAGCACCAGCGCCGTCGCCCGCTCCAGCGCATGGGCGCAGTTGCCCCAATCGACGCCGCGTTCGTAGCGATGCGCGGCATCGCTGGAAAAGTTGTAGCGCCGCGCCCGCCCCGCAATGGCTTTGGGCGCGAAAAAGGCGGATTCGAGGAACACGTCGCGGGTTTCCAGACTGATGGCGCTCTCCTCGCCGCCCATCACGCCCGCCATCGCCAGCGCCTTGGCGTCATCGGCAATCACCAGAATGTCGTCGGCAAGGGTAATTTCCTGCCCGTTCAGGAGCGTGAGCTTTTCGCCGGAAGTCGCCAGCCGCGCGTGGATGTCGCCCGTGAGTCTGGCGTTATCGAAGGCGTGCAGGGGTTGCCCCAGTTCCAAAAGCACATAGTTGGTCACATCCACCAGCGCGGAAACGGAGCGCAGACCGCTGCGCTCCAAACGGCGGCGCATCCATTCCGGTGTCGACGCTTTCGCGTTCACGCCGCGAATCACCCGCCCGCAATAGCGCGGACAGGCTTCCGGCGCGTCCAGCAACACCTGGCGATGGCTCGCGTCGGTCGCGGGCACGGCGGGGGTTGGCGGGTAGACGGCGGGCGTACCGGTCAGCGCTGCCACTTCGCGGGCGATGCCGATGAGCGACAGGCAATCGGCGCGGTTGGGCGTGAGTTTCAGGGTATAAAGATGGTCATCCAGATCAAGATATTCGCGGATGGATTTGCCCACCGGCGCATCTTCCGGCAGCACGAGCAAGCCGGAAGCGTCTTCGGCAATCCCCAGTTCCTTTGCCGAGCACAGCATCCCGGCGGATTCGATGCCGCGCACTTTTGCCGTTTTGATTTTGAAATTTCCCGGCAACACAGCCCCCGGCAAGGCGCAAGGCACTTTTTGCCCCGCCGCCACATTGGGCGCGCCGCAGACAATTTGCCGTAGCGTGCCGTCGCCTACATCCACCTTGCAGACATTCAGGCGGTCGGCGTCGGGATGCTTGACAACACCCTCCACCCGCGCCACGACCACCTGCGTAAAGTCGGGCGCGACGGGTTCAAGTTCTTCCACTTCCAGCCCCGCCATGGTCAGGAGATGGGCGAGCGCGTCGCTGGACAAGTCGGGATTGACAAAGGTACGCAGCCAGGATTCGGAGAATTTCATGAAAGGCTCTCGTTACAAAATAAGTCGCAAAGATGCAAAAAAATTACACGAACTGGCGCAAAAAGCGCAGGTCGCCCTCGAAGAACAGGCGCAGATCATTGACGCCGTAACGCAGCATGGTCAGCCGGTCGGGACCGAAGCCGAAGGCGAAGCCCGTGTATTTTTCCGGGTCGATGCCCGCGTGTTGCAAGACATTGGGATGCACCATGCCGCAACCGGCGATTTCCAGCCAGCGCCCTTTTAACGCGCCGCCCATGAATGCCACGTCGATTTCGGCGGAAGGCTCGGTGAAGGGGAAGAACGAGGGACGGAAACGTACCTGCAAATCGTCGGTTTCAAAAAAGCGTTTCAGGAAATCGGCGATCACGCCCTTCAAGTCGGCAAAGGAAACATCTACGCCCACCCACAAGCCTTCGACCTGATGAAACATCGGCGAATGGGTGGCGTCGGAATCGACGCGATACACCCGCCCCGGCGCGATGATGCGGATTTCCGGCAGGGTGTCCAGATGCTTGTGGCGTTCCACATGCGCCTGCATGTAACGCGCCTGAATCGGGCTGGTGTGGGTTCGCAGCAGGACGTTTTCCGCCACCTTGCCTGCGGCGTCAAGCAGATAAAAAGTGTCGTGCATGGAGCGCGCCGGATGCTCTTCCGGCGTGTTCAGGGCGGTGAAATTATAAAAATCGGTTTCGATTTCCGGACCGTCGGCGACGGAAAAGCCGATGGACGCAAAAAGATGCTCGATGCGTTCCAGCGTGCGCGTCACCGGATGCAAGCCGCCCCTCGATTCGCCCCGTCCCGGCAGGGTGACATCCAGCGCCTCTTCCGCCAGCCGCGCCGCCAGCGCCGCCTGACGCATATCCTCGCGGCGGGCGGTCAATGCCGCTTCCACCGCCGCCTTCGCCTGATTGATGGCAGCGCCGGCGATTCTTTTTTCCTCTGCCGCGAGCTTGCCCAGGTCTTTCAACAAGGCGGTAATCTGACCGCTTTTGCCCAGATAATGCGCCTTGACCTGTTCCAGCGCGTTCGGGTCGCTCACTGCCGCAAAAGCGGCGCGGGCGCTCTGGATAATGGAATCGAGATTTTGCATGAATCACCCTTGAAAAGAAAAAAGGAGGCGCTCGCGCCTCCTTTTTTTACTGCATGTTCGCAATCAGGCGGCAAGTTGTGCTCTGGCCTGACCAGCCAGAGCAGCAAACGCGGCCTTGTCAAACACCGCCAGGTCAGCGAGCACCTTGCGGTCGACTTCGATGTTGGCCTTTTTCAGACCATTCATGAAGGTGCTGTACTTCAAACCCAGTTCGCGGGCGGCGGCGTTGATCCGCGCAATCCACAAAACGCGAAACTGACGTTTTCTCTGGCGACGGTCACGATAAGCATATTGACCCGCCTTCATCACCGCCTGTTTGGCGATGCGATAGACGTTCTTGCGACGACCGCGATAGCCCTTCGCCTGTTCCAGAACCTTTTTATGACGCGCGCGCGCCGTTACACCCCGTTTAACTCTTGGCATTTTTCATCTCCTTATGCGTAGGGCAACATGGCGCGAACATTGGCGACATCACATTCGTTGATGCGCGTAATGCCGCGCAGGTGACGCTTGTTCTTGGTCGTTTTTTTGGTGAGGATGTGGCGTTTGAACGCCTGACCCCGCTTGATGCTGCCGGAAGCGCGCACTTTGAAACGCTTCGCGGCGCCGCTCTTGGTCTTCATTTTGGGCATGGTTAGCTCCGTTAATTACATGATTTCAGGTGTTCCCCGACGGGGACACTTATCAACCCGAAACCACTTTTTATGACAGATTCCTTACCGTTGCCGGTCAGGAATCCGTCGAAACTTTTACGCTTCGGCTTCCTCAGCCGATTTTTCCACTACTGGTTTTTCCACTTCCGCCGGTTTGGCCGCCGACTTGCCCGTCCCCAGTCTGGCGGGCTTGTCCGTGGATTTTTCCACGGGCTTTTTCGGTTTTTCCGGCTTTTCCGGATTTTTCTTCGCGGGGCCGATGATCATCACCATCTGCCGCCCTTCCATCTTGGGCATCTGCTCGACCAGACCGTAAGCGTCCAGATCATGACGGATGCGCTCAAGCTGGCGCATTCCGAATTCCTGGTGCGCCATTTCGCGCCCCCGGAAACGCAAGGTGACTTTCACCTTGTCTTCCTCTTCCAGAAAACGAATCATGTTCCGCAGCTTGATCTGGTAGTCGTTTTCGTCAGTGCCGGGGCGCAGCTTGATTTCCTTCACCTGCACCTGCTTCTGCTTCTGCTTTGCCTCGTGCGCCTTCTTGGCTTCCTGATACTTGAATTTGCCGTAATCCATGATGCGGCATACCGGCGGCGCGGCCTGCGGCGCGATCTCCACCAGATCCAGACCGGCTTCCTCAGCCAGATAATTGGCCTGACGGGAACTCACGACCCCCAATTGTTCGCCTTCAGCGCCAATCAGCCGGATTTCCGGCGCATTGATTTCTTCATTGAGGCGATGCGACTTATTCAGAGCGATGGCAAAAACTCCCGAAAATTAACAAAAATGGACAATCATCAAGCCGCAACCCCTCGCGCCGCAGCTTCTTTTTGAAGCCGCGCGATCAGTTCCTCCAGAGACATCTGCCCCAAGTCCTGACCGCCACGAGTCCGCACGGCAACCAGATTTCCCGCTTTTTCCTTATCCCCCACAATGAGTTGATACGGCAGGCGGTTCATGCTGTGGGCGCGGATTTTATAGGTGATTTTCTCATTACGCAAATCCGCTTCGGCACGAATGCCCTTTTCGCGCAACTTTTTCACCACACCGGCGGCGTAATCCGCCTGATGTTCGGAGATACTCAAGACCACCGCCTGCACTGGCGCAAGCCAGAGGGGAAACGCGCCGACGTAGTGTTCAATCAGAATGCCGACAAAGCGTTCCAGCGAGCCAAACAGGGCGCGGTGCAGCATGACCGGGCGTTTGTGGCTGTTGTCGGAATCCACGTAATGAATATCGAACCGCTCCGGCAGGTTCATGTCGACCTGCAAGGTACCGCATTGCCAATCCCGCCCGATGGCGTCGCGCAGTACAAATTCCAGCTTTGGACCGTAAAACGCGCCTTCGCCGGGGAACAGCGTGTAGGCAACGCCCATGTGTTCCAACGCCTGCGCCAGCGCGCCTTCGAGTTTGTCCCAGGTTTCATCGGAACCGATGCGGTTGGCGGGACGGGTGGAGAGCTTGACGCGCACGTTCTCGAAGCCGAAATCCTTGTAAATCTGAAAAATCAACTGCACCACGTCCCGACATTCGGCTTCCATCTGTTCTTCGGTGCAAAAAATGTGGGCGTCGTCCTGGGTAAAGTGACGCACGCGCAAAAGACCGTGCAGCGCGCCCGACGGTTCATAGCGGTGCACCTTGCCGAATTCCGCCATGCGGATGGGCAGGTCGCGGTAACTCTTGACGCCCTGCGCGTACATGGCGACCGCGCCGGGGCAATTCATGGGTTTCAGGGCAAAGACGCGCTCATCCTCGGTCTGGGTGGTGAACATGTTTTCCCGATAATTGAACCAGTGCCCGGAGGTTTCCCAAAGCGCGCGATCCATCACGTCGGGCGTATTGACTTCCACGTAACCAGCTTTTTCCTGACAGTCGCGCATATAGGCAATCAGCTTCTGGAACAGAAACCAGCCCTTGGGATGCCAAAACACGGAACCGGGCGCTTCCTCCTGAAAATGGAACAAGTCGAGTTGCTGCCCCAGCTTGCGGTGGTCGCGCTTTTCCGCTTCTTCCAGCAGGGTCAGATAGGCGTCCAGTTCCTCTTTTTTCGCCCACGCCGTGCCGTAGATGCGTTGCAGCATCTCGTTTCTGGAATCGCCGCGCCAGTAAGCGCCCGCCACCTTCATCAGCTTGAACGCCTTCAGTTTGCCCGTAGACGGGACGTGCGGGCCGCGACAAAGGTCGATGAAATCGCCCTCGCGGTAAAGAGAAATATCCTGTTCGGCGGGAATGGCAGCAATCAGTTCCGCCTTGTATTTTTCGCCCAGCCCCAAAAAGAATTGCACGGCGTCATCCCGCTTCCAGACCTCGCGGGACACCGGAATATCGCGCCTGGCGAGTTCGCCCATGCGTTTTTCGATGGCAGTCAGGTCTTCCGGCGTGAAGGGGCGCTTGTAGGCAAAATCGTAATAGAAGCCGTTTTCAATCACCGGCCCGATGGTCACTTGCGCGTCGGGGTAAAGTTCCTTGACCGCATAAGCCAGCAAGTGCGCCGTCGAATGGCGGATCACTTCCAGCCCTTCGGCATCCTTGTCGGTCACGATGGCAAGCGCGGCATCCGCCTCAATGCGAAAAGATGTATCCACGAGCGCCCCATCCACCTTGCCCGCCAGCGCGGCCTTGGCAAGCCCCGCGCCGATGCTGGCGGCGACCTCGGCGACGGTGACAGGGGCGGGAAAAGAACGAACGGAACCATCAGGCAGCTTGATATCGGGCATCGCGGATCTCCGGGGGAGAAAAAGGAACTGTACAAACAAAAAAAGCGGCCAAGCCGCTTTTTTGTCGCCACACGCTCAAAAAGCATGTGGTAGGCGCGATTGGATTCGAACCAACGACCCCCACCATGTCAAGGTGATGCTCTAACCAACTGAGCTACGCGCCTGCAAAGAGAAGTCGGGCATTATACGGAGCGAACGGGGGAAGTCAAGCGCAACGAACGAACAGCGCACCTACCTGACCACCGCATCCATCGGCGAATGCGTTTTCAGCCAATCGGACAACGCCGCATTCATGCGCGCCTGCCAGCCGTAGCCGGTTGCCCGAAAAGTAGCGGCAATTTCAGGGGAAAGGCGAATAAACACGCCTTCCTTGGGTTGCGCCGAACGCGGTCTGCCCCGCACCATCCGATGCTTGACGCGATCGAATTCCTCATCGGTGAGCAAGGGCACATCCGGATCGTTCATCGCCGCAGCGGTGATGGCGGCATCTTCTTCGGGCGTGTTAAGCCTGAGCTTGCGACCGTTAGGGAGTGTTAAGTATTCTGGCATAGTAGTATCTCTTCTCGCTGTTTTCCGTTCTACGAAGGCTGATAGGTCTGATCACCTCGCCCCGCTCCACATAAGCCACGTAATACAGCCTGTCCCCCAAGGGAACAATCGCCTGCATCCGTAACTCGTCATAAGGAAACCGATCATCCCGCCAGGCAACGGCTTCATCCCAATCCAACCCGGCTGCCAGCGCCAGCGAAACCCCGTGATTTTTACGGTTCAGCGCATCTTTGTTCGGATCGAATTCGATTTCCATGCTGATTATTATATATCAAAAAACAAGAATCGCAGGACAGTCGCCCTACCCTGAAAGCCTTTCCCTTTCAGGCACCCAGTGCCAAAATTCCCGCATTCCCTGACTTGTGAGAACCCTCGTTCTGAAAGGAAGAAGCCATGCTCTGCCCGATTTGCAAATGCGGTCACCCCCGTTCGGGGTTTGCCAGCGTCACGCTGGAACGAGACAACACTGGTCGTCCAGCAGGTTCCTGCGCTGATTTGCGACAACTGCGGCGAGGAATTTATTGAAGAATCGACAACGACGCAGTTGTTAAGCAACGCCGAATCCGCCGTTCATGCCGGAGTGCGAGTCGAACTGCGGCAGTATGCGACGGCTTGAACAGGTCGGCGGCATCGTTACGCACGGCGCGTTCTTCGATTCCGCCCTATCTGAAGTCCCCGTAGTCTAAAATGCCGCCATCCCAAAAAAACATCAGAGGTTGCAATGGCATTATCGTGGGTTGAAATTCAGGAGCGCGCCAAGGTTTTCGCGGGCAAGTGGAAAGCCACCAAAGGGCGCGAAGAAGCCCACGCGCAAACTTTTTTGCGCGATTTCTTCAATGTGTTTGGCGCGGCGGACG
>BNUD01000070.1 GCA_025997095.1 Betaproteobacteria bacterium
TCCTCACTGCTGCCCAAATGACGTTCCAGATAAGCCTCGCCATCTTCGCTTGCAAAATCGTCGAGATAAACGAGTTGATGTCCCTTCGCTTCCTGCATGAGTTTCTGGTAATCGGCCAGCGGCATCCCCAAGCTGTCCGCCAGTTCGCCCTCACTGGGCACCCGACCATTTTGCTGTTCCAACTGCTGCAAGGCCGCTTCCACGCGCCGCATTTCACGCCGCAAATTGCGCGGCAACCAGTCGTTGTCGCGCAATCCATCCAGCATCGCGCCGCGTATGCGCTGGCTGGCGTAAGTTTCAAACTGCGCGCCAAAGCCTTCCTCATAGCGGGTAAACGCGTCCAGCAGCCCGATCATGCCATTTTGCACCAGGTCTTCCAGTTGCACATTGGCGGGAAGCCTGGCCATCAGGTGATGGGCGATGCGTTTGACGAGCGGAGCATACTGTTGCACCAGTTGCTCCCTGTCGAAATGACCTTCGGCTGTATACATGCAGGCGTACAAAACAGGGCGTTTGCGATGCGCGAAGATTAGCAGGAATCAGATGTCACGTGTGCTGGCGCACGGCGGAATTTTGTAAACGGATGTGATTCTTCTGTCGTTTCAGGGGGGGGATGTGGAGAATATGACAATCGGACACTTCATTTGCTACAAGACCGGACAAATTAAAAACTCGTGACACATCTGATAATACCAAACTTGACACCTTCACCGGATTGCGTAAAATCCGCCCCTCGCAAAGGCGGCAGACGAGTAATTTCTCTGGTGCGCGTTGGTTAATGGTCGGAAATCCTCATGGCGCAAGGGGCTACACGCCTTGCAAATCCGTGTAGGTCGGTTCGACTCCGGCTCGCGCCTCCAGGTTGTTTGTCTGGTTACGTATAATGCGGCAGTAGCTCAGTTGGTAGAGCGCAACCTTGCCAAGGTTGAGGTCGAGAGTTCGAGACTCTTCTGCCGCTCCAGGTTTTGAAAAAAGGAAAGCAGGGGCTTTCCTTTTTTTACATCCACTGCCCGGATGATGGAATTGGTAGACATACCGGACTTAAAATCCGGAGCCGAAAGGCGTGCGGGTTCGATTCCCGCTCCGGGTACCACAGCATGATAAACTTGCCCGTTACCAAGACCGTGGTGCGGGATGTGCCCTTATCGCTCAAAGCGCGCGCGCTGACCTACTACAACCCGACGGAGGAGAGTATTTCCAGGATGCTGCGTTGAGCGGGAAGATCAGGAATGGGTGACCCCCATTTTTAGCCAGACGGGGAAGGAATCCCGCTTCCCCCGCCCCTGCTTACGCCATCGCCAGAACGAGCCGCTTGCCCATTGCCGTTGCCACGCGGTCAAGCGTTTTCAGGGATGGCCAGTGGTCAGTATTAATCCGGCAATCGAATACGCCGTCTGGCGCACGACGATGGCATTTGGTAGAGCGGGTTCGAAGAGCGTCCCAGACTGATGACAAACCCCCGCGTCAAAAGCGAGGAGCAGAGCGACGCGGCAATCTTGGCGACCAAAGAGATTGCCACGTCGCTATGCTCCTCGCTTTTGACGGCAAGCGTAGTTGACCCCGACACTGATTCGTCAATCTGGTCATCCGCCCGGTATCTGGCAGGTTGCGCACGATGAATCGCCAATGTCGGGTTGCGCCTACGGCTTACCCAACCTACAGCCTGTAGCAGCATATGGTGTATTTGATTGCCGGATTAATATCTTCCAGCCGTTTTGCAGCAGGCCATGATGTTTCCAGCGCGCGCCAGTTCTGCCGTGCTGCGCTCGCCACGGGCAGAGCGCACCAACAAGGCGGCTACACGCCGACAGTGGATTCTGTTGGCGGCTTTCATCGCATCGCTCTTGGTACTCACTGACTCGCACTACCGTGATTTTCCCTTCTGGCTTTACCTGCTCGCGACCTGCATTGCTTGGCGCAGTCTATCCGCACGGCAGGCAAAACATTGGGTGCAGATTATCTTATCCGTTGCCATCCTCGTTTGTGGTCTGGGTTCTGCATTATTCCGATTCGCATTAGAAGCGAGACGCGAAGACTGCCCGAAGACAGTGCTGTTGCACGGCAAGGCGAGGCATACCCCTGGAGCGCACTCTGTCTGCTGCTCGCTTTTGCCAGATTGCGCGGGTTCTACAAACGCACCCTATAAAAAAGGCGACGTTTTCACGCCGCCTTTTTCTCAAACCGCTGCCTGAAAATTACGCCTTGGAAGCAGCTTTTCTGGTCGCGCTGCCGGCGGCTTTGGGCGCGGCGGCGGCAGGGGCGGAAGCGGGAGCGCCAATGTGGGAGAACGCCTTGATGTTGCTGTCGGTAATCTGTGCGATTTGTTGCGCCATGAAGTTCATGCGCTCGAACGCTTCGGAGTTGGATTGCAGCACGGATTTCATGGCCGTTGCGAAAATATCGCCGCCAGCGGGCAACTGGCTCTTGGTTTCCTCGATCGCGTTTTCCGCTTCTTCGGAAAGGGACTTGTAGTGGGATTCCATCACATTCGTGATGTCCTTCTGCATGTTCAGCATCAGTTCATACAGATTGTGATAATAGGAACGCACATTTTCCAGCGTAGGTTCAGCCAGCGTAGTTTGCAGGGCCAGCAACTGCTTGGGGTCTTTGGCGCCTGCCAAAGCGCTGGAACCCTTGGCGCCTGTCTGGAGATTTTCCCGGAAGGTGCTGAAATTCAGATTAGCGAGCCGTTCGATACTATCGACCGTTTTACGGGTCAGCGCCAGCATGGCTTCTGCATTGGCTCGATTGGCAGCGATGAGCTTTTCGGATTTTGGTGTTGTCATGGAAGTTCCTCTTTCGTTTAATTAGTCTTGGCTATCAAAGCGATAGGGAAGTTATCATAACAAAGTCAAAATTATATGCCTAGCAGAAAATGTAACTTGTCGCCACCACTTCGTATTATGCCCCTGGATTATTTATGCGGCATCATACATTTTCGTCGGACGAGCATGTTTCGGCGCGCTAAATCCAACCGGCGAGCGATTCCTGATTTACAATCCCGTGCATGTTAGACGACCGTTCCCGCACGCTTCTGAAAGCCCTGATTGAGCACTACATCGCCGATGGTGCGCCGATAGGCTCCCGCGCGTTGTCAAAATTTTCCGGGATCGAACTCTCGCCCGCCACCGTCCGCAACGTGATGGCCGATCTGGAAGAAGCGGGTTTTGTCGCCAGTCCGCATACCTCGGCAGGGCGTGTGCCCACGGCGCTGGGTTATCGTTTGTTCGTCGATTCCCTGCTCACCATGCGTCCGCTGGAAGACGCCGAGATTGCCGAAATCGGTGATTCCCTGCGTCCCAATCAACCGCAATACCTGATTGCCAGCGCCTCGCAGTTGCTCTCGCAACTCACCCATTTCGCGGGCATCGTCGCCACGCCCAAACGCGCCGCGCCGAGAATTCGCCAGATAGAATTTCTGCCCCTTTCCGACACGCGCATCCTGCTCATCCTGATTACCAGCGATGGCGACGTGCAAAATCGCATCCTGTTTACCGGGCAGCGTTACTCCGCCTCCGAACTTGTCGAAGCCGCCAATTATCTGAACCAGAATTTTTCCGGTTTTGACCTGGAACAAATCCGCAATCGGGTGCACGCAGAAGTCCAGCAACTCCGCAGTGAGCTGCACACGCTGATGACGGCGGCGCTGGAAGTCAGCGGCGAAGCGCTCGCGCACGAACAACCCTGCGTCATCTCCGGCGAAAAAAATCTGCTGGACGCCAAAGACCTTTCTTCCAACATGAAACGCCTGCGCGAGTTGTTCGACCTCTTCGAGCAGCGCTCCGGTCTCATGGGGCTGCTCGAACACTCCTACCGCGCCGAAGGCGTGCAGATTTTCATCGGCGGTGAATCGGGCATCGCCTCGCTCGACGGATGCAGCGTCGTCACCGCCCCTTACGAAGTCGATGGTCGCATCGTCGGCTCTCTGGGCGTCATCGGCCCCACCCGCATGGCGTATGAGCGGGTCATTCCCATCGTCGACATCACCGCCCGTCTGCTCTCCGGCGCTTTGAGTTCACAAACCTGAATGCCCCCTCCTCCCGACCAACCCATTCAGACTGGCATCCTGCTCATCAACCTGGGCACGCCAAACGCGCCCACCCCCGCCGCCGTGCGTCGCTATCTGGCGGAATTTCTTGCCGACCGGCGCGTCGTGGAATTGCCGCGACTCCTCTGGTTGCCCCTGCTGCATGGCATTATCCTCAACACCCGCCCGCGCCAATCCGCCGCCAAATACGCGCTGATTTGGAACGAACAAGGTTCGCCCCTGCTCACCCACACCCAACAACAGGCGCGTCTGCTGCAAGCGGAATTCGACGCCCGCCAGGTCAAGGCAAAAGTGTTTTACGCCATGCGCTACGGCAAACCGACGGTCGGCAAAACGCTGGATGACATGATGGACGCGGGCATCACCCGCATCCTGACCCTGCCCTTGTATCCCCAATACGCCGCCAGCACCACGGCTTCCGCGCAGGATGCCGTCTGCGACTGGCTTTGCCGCCGCCGCAACCAGCCGGAACTTCGCAGTGTGCGGAGCTTCCCCGAACATCCCGGCTACATCGCCGCGCTGGCGGCGAACATCAAAGCGCATTGGCGCACGCACACGCCGGATTCTGATAGTTGCCTGGTGATGAGCTTTCACGGACTGCCGGAAAAAAGCCGTCAGCAGGGCGATCCCTATTACAACGAATGCCAGCGCACTGGCGCGTTGCTCGCAGAAAAACTCAATCTCGCCCCCGCCCAATACCGCATCACCTTCCAATCCCGTTTCGGACGCGAAGCCTGGCTGCAACCCTACACCGCCCCCACCCTGCAACAACTCGCCCGCGACGGCGTACGCCGCGTAGGCGTGATCTGCCCCGGTTTCGCCGCCGACTGTCTGGAAACCCTGGAAGAAATCGCCCTCACCGCCAAGGCGGATTTTGTGCAAGCGGGCGGGCAGGAATTCCATTACCTACCCGCGCTGAACGAAACGCCGGAATGGATCTCGGCATTGGCGGACATCGCGCAGGGGCATTTGACGGGATGGGATAACCATAAATAAACAGACCCCGCATAATGAGTATCAATAATGCGCCAAAGGCAAAATGTCTGTGTCTGGACATCGAAACCGCACGACAGGACAAAACCGTGTTGCGCGAGCTGGGTGCTTATCGACCGGATTTAGATACGCGCCTCAAATTGTCCGGAAAATCCTCGAATCTCGTGGACCGACTGGATAAACTAACCGAAGGCGCAGCCTTTGTGCTCGGTCACAACATCATCGCCTTCGATCAACCCGCACTTGAAAAACTATATCCGGGGCTGCTGCTGCATCACTTACCACTGATCGACACGCTCGAACTTTCACCGATTGCTTTTCCGCAGAATCCCTATCACCGGCTGGTCAAGGATTACAAGCTTTGCACTACTACCCGCAACGATCCTGTCCGTGATGCCGAACTGGCTTATGATCTGTTGATCGAACAGCAGCAGGCGTTGCAGGAGCGGGTTGCCACGCACCCGGACGAGGCGCTATGTCTGCACTATCTGCTCGCGCCTGAAAACGGCAAGGGCGTTGCAAATTTTTTCGCTACCTTGCGCCGAAGCCTGCGCCCTAACTTGCCAGAAACCCTCGCCGCCTGGCAATGCGCAACTGAGGACAAGGTTTGCATAACAACGCAGAACCGCTTGCTTCAGGAATGGCTATCCAATCCCGAATGGCACAAACCACTTGCCTATGCACTCGCATGGCTCCGGGTTGCGGGCGGCAATTCCGTTTTGCCGCCGTGGGTTGGACACACGTTTCCGCGCACAAAAGAAATCATTCACGCGTTACGCGACACGCCTTGCGATGATCCCATGTGCGCCTGGTGCCGCGAACAGCACCAGCTTGAGGTGCTATTGCCACGCTATTTCCCCGGCATTACCCGTTTTCGCAGCACGCCTGCCACGGCGGATGGGCGAAGTCTGCAACAAACCATCGTAGAAAACGGCATCGCGGACAAGCCCACACTGGCTATCCTGCCGACTGGCGGCGGCAAATCCCTGTGCTATCAGTTGCCCGCATTGGCTCATTACTATCGTAACGGCAGTCTGACCGTAGTGATATCGCCTTTGCAATCACTGATGAAGGATCAAGTCGATAATCTGGAAGCGCGCGGCATCACCTGTAGCGGCTATCTGAACAGCATGCTGACGCCGATGGAACGACGCGCCATGCTGGAAAAACTGCGTCTCGGTGACCTGGGACTGATTTTTGTCGCGCCCGAACAGTTCCGCAGCACGGCTTTCACCAATGCTTTGGCACACCGCGAAATCGCCGCATGGGTGTTCGATGAAGCGCACTGCCTCTCCAAATGGGGACACGATTTCCGTCCCGATTACCTTTATGTTTCGCGTTTCATCAAACGCTGGCAAAAGGACAAACCCTCGCCTGTGTTTTGTTTTACCGCTACCGCCAAACCTGATGTGGTAGAGGACATCTGCGCGCACTTCAAAAAACGTCTTGAGATGACGCTGGAGCGACTGGAAGGCGGCGTAAGCCGCGACAATCTGGATTACATGGTGCGTGAAGTACCGGCTCCAGCAAAATATGCTGAAACCTTGCATCTGTTACAAGAAGCCTTGCGTGAGGAAGGCGGTGCCATTGTGTTTTGTGCCCGTCAAAAAACAACGGAGGAACTCGCCACTTTCCTGCAAGAAGCCGGACTGAATTGTGCCTATTTTCACGGCGGCATGGCAGCGGAAAACAAGCGTGCCGTGCAGGAGGATTTTATTGCCGGACGGCTGCGAGTCATCGCCGCCACCAACGCTTTCGGCATGGGAGTCGACAAGACCGACGTGCGTCTCGTCATTCACCTCGATACGCCGGGTTCGCTGGAAAACTATTTGCAGGAAGCCGGACGTGCCGGACGTGATCAGGAATTGGCTCGCTGCATTTTGCTCTATGACGGAGAGAGCGATCCCACGGTGCAATTTCGGCTTTTGAAAAATTCATGCCTCACCCAGCATGATATTCAGACCATTCTGAAAGCTTTGCGCGCCATCGAGAAAAAGGACAGGGGCAAAGGTGAAGTTGTCGTAACCAGCGGGGAAATCCTGTTGGAAACCCCCGACCGAAGCAACATTGATCCAGACTCACGCGACGCCGACACCAAAGTACGTATCGCCGTAGCATGGCTGGAAGAAGCGCGTCTGCTTGAACGCCATGAAAACCATACCCGTGTTTTTCCGGGCAGCTTACTGGTCGCCAGTCTGGACGAAGCCCGTGAACGCCTGCGCCACAAGCCGGGAAAGGAAACTGACCTTGAACCCTATGTGCAGATATTGAGCGCGCTCATCCAGGCCAAGGACGATGAAGGGTTGTCTACCGACGAACTGATGTTGGCGACTGGCAAAGATTCGCACACCCTGCAAACCATGCTGCGCGATCTTGACCAATGGGGATTACTGTCAAACGACACCGAAATCGGCGTCACGTTCTACCAGAAACCAGACACTGCCGAACGTCTGGATGCGCTCGCCCGCATTGAAGACGCACTTCTCGCCAACCTGCGCGAGGCTGCGCCGGATGCCGACCGGGAGAGCGGGCAAGTCCTCCATATGCGTCGTTTGTGTGACACCCTGCGCCGTGATACGCAAATCGACTTTGATCCCGGCAAACTCACCCGCCTTTTAAAATCCTTTGCCGAACCCTTTGGCGAAAGCGCGAGCCAGCGCGGCTTTTTCGCCCTGCGTCCAAGCGGGCAGGATCATCGTTATATTCGTCTGCTGCGTAATTGGCAGGAAATCGAGTTGATTCGCAAACGACGGATGCAACTCGCCCGTGCGTTGGTAAGCGCCTTCCAGAAGATGCGTCAAGGCAACAATCTGCTTGTCACCTGCAAACAGGGCGCGCTGGAAACAGAATTGCAAGCCGACCTGACGCTCTCTGATCTCGACATTAAAAACTGGAATGTCGCCCTGTCATCCGCGCTTCTTTATCTGGACGCTAACGAGGTGCTGCATCTGGCACGCGGCAAAGCCGTGTTCCGTGCCGCGATGAAGATTCAGCTCAATACAGACGCACGGCGGCGACAGTTCAAAAAATCTGATTACGACGAATTGGCATTGCACTACCAAGACAAAATCATGCAGGTGCATGTGATGGCCGAATACGCCAGACTCGGCATTCGTAAAATTCAGGCGGCAATGGCTTTCATCGTCGATTACTTCAGTATGGATCGTGCGAAATTCATTCAGCGCTATTTCGCTGGACGTAAAGACGTACTGAAAATGGCAACTACCGAAGAAGCGCATCGACGCATTCTTACCAATCTTGCCAACCCCGAACAACAAGCCATAGTCGCCGCGCCGCGCGAAGGCAACCTGCTCGTGCTTGCGGGACCTGGCGCAGGTAAAACCAAGGTTATCGTGCACCGTGTTGCCTGGTTGCTGCGCGAATGCATGGTATTGCCAGAAGAAATCATGGTGCTTGCGTACAACCGCTCGGCAGCGACTGAAATCCGCCAGCGTCTGTGGGGACTGGTCGGCGTAGATGCTGCCGGAGTCACTGTGCAGACACTGCACAGTCTCGCCATGCGTCTGACTGGCGTGAGTTGTGCCGTCGCAAGTGAACATGGTGAAACGCTCAATGACGAGTTTTTCGCCAACATCATCCGTCGCGCGACCGCATCGCTGCGTGCCACCGAACAAGGTGAAGAAAACAGTAATAGCGCCGCAGCCCCTTCCATCGCGCGCGACCGTCTGCTGGCTGGCTTGCGTTTCCTTCTGGTCGACGAATATCAGGACATTAACGAGGAGCATTACGACCTGATCAGCGCGCTCGCCGGACGTACCCTGCAAACGGAAGAAGACCGCCTGGCGATCATGGTCGTCGGCGACGACGACCAGAACATCTACGCCTTCGGCGGCGCAAATGTGCGCCATATACGCCAGTTTGAAAAGGATTACCAAGCCCGTCGCTACAGCCTGATCGAGAACTATCGCTCCACCGCGCACATCATCCACGTCGCCAATCAGGTGATCGCCCCTGCCCGGGAACGCATGAAGCGAGATCAGGAAATCCACGTCGACCATGCCCGCAGCGAACAGCCGAAAGGCGGCACATGGGCTGCGCGCGACCCGATTACAGAAGGTCGGGTGCATGTACTGGAAGTGCCTGCCAACCCGATGCAGGAAGCAGTCATGGCGCTGGACGAACTGCAACGCTTGTATGCATTGCGTCCCGACCGCAGCGAGGCTGGTGGGTGGGGACACTTTGCCGTCATCGCCCGCCATTGGGAAGACCTCGCCGCACTCGCCGCGCTGTGCCGCCAGCGCGGCATCCCCGCAGAACTCGTGCGCGACGCCGCAACCATCAAGCTCCATGAAACCCGCGAAGGCTTCACCCTGCTTTCATTGTTGCGTGGTGAGCGGCGCAATCCGCCACGGCGACACCTCATGCTGCGCTCCGGCGCGCTCGCTCGCTGGTTCTGCCGCCGTTACGGGCTGTCTGTGGACACCTGGATCGACCATCCCTTTCGCGCCGCTCTGGCACGTTTCATCACCGAGAGCGATACAGCAGATAAAAACCACAAACTGATCGCAGATGATTTGATGGAGGCGCTATACGAATTCGGCGCAGGAATCCGAAACGCCGATGCCGCCAACACGCCCATGTTGTTATTGACCGCACACCGTGCCAAAGGTCTGGAATTTGACCATGTGCTAATCCTTGATGCCAACGGCTGGAAAGAACGCAACGACGATGAACGACGGCTCTACTACGTCGCCATGACCCGCGCCCGCCTGACACTGACCCTGTGTGAAACTGTGGGCAAACGCCATCCCTTCATGAGTGACACTGGCGCCCTGCCGCTACGCACACGCCCGACAGCGGTCAACCAAACTCTCCTGCCGCGCACCCTCGCCTGTTCCCCGGAAAAAATCGTCCTTTCATGGACCGGCTATTTCGCCAAGACCAAACCCATCCACCGTGCCATCGCCGCACTGGAAGTCGGTGACGCACTTACCCTGCAAGCCAGAAGCGACGGCAAACCTGGATGGGAACTTGCCGATACTTCCGGCACACCGGTCGGTCGCATGTCATCAAAATTCCAGCCCCCGGCGGGAAGCATCCTCGCCACCCGCGTCGCCGCCATCCTCACTCGCCACGCCCGCCTCGATGAAAAAACGCACGTAAAACGCTGGGAACTGGTCTTGCCGGAATTTGATTATTTGCCTACAGACTAACTTTGGGGTTTCGCCAGCATCGCCTTCAACGCATCCAGCCGTGCGCTCCGCGCTGCCTTATCCGGCATTTCCTGCGACTTGCCACCTAAGAAGCGCACGTCGTCTTTTCCCAATTCCGCGATAAAGCGTGAGGGTTGCGGGCTTACCCAGTCGCGGTTTTGTTTGCGGCGTTCGCACCAGGAGATGAACAGGCTTTGCCGCGCGCGGGTGATGCCGACGTACATCAGGCGGCGTTCTTCTTCTACCTTGCCGGTTTCTACCGACTCGCGGTGCGGCAGGATGCCCTCTTCCACGCCGACCAGAAAAACGTGCGGGAATTCCAGCCCTTTGGCGGCGTGCAGGGTGGAGAGTTGCACCGCGTCGGGCGCGCTGTCGCCTTCCTGTTTGTCCAGCATATTGATGAGGGCAATGGTTTGCGTCAGTTCAGCGAGGGTTTTGTTTTCTTCCTCGCCCTTGTTCCCCAGCCATTGCGTGAATTCGCAGACATTCGCCCACTTTGACTGCGCGGCGCGTTCTTCTTCGTGGTCGTATAAAAATCGCTCGTAGCCGATGCCCTCCAGCAATTCGGTGAGCACCTTGCGAGCGGGTTCGTGTTCCGCGCGCGCGCGCAGGCGTTCGATGAATTGGCAAAAGGTGTGCAAGGGTTCGATCTGCCGCGCGGATAAATGTTCCGTCAAACCGCTTTCGCTCGCGGCGGCAAAGAGGGCATGATGGCGCATACCGGCGTAAGCGCCCAATGCCTGCAAGGTGTTCGCGCCGATGCCGCGTTTGGGCGTGGCGGCGGCGCGGATAAAGGCGGGGTCGTCGTCGGGGTTGGCGAACAGGCGCAGGTAGGCGAGCACATCCTTGATTTCCGCCTTGTCAAAAAACGACTGCCCGCCGGAAATCGCGTAAGGCACGCGCTGGTCGCGCAACTGCTGCTCGAACAGGCGGGCGAGGTGATTGGAGCGATAGAGAATGGCGTAATCCGACCACTTGCCGCGATGCGCCAGACGATGCGCCTGCAAGCGCATGACCACGCTCTCCGCCTCGCGCTCGTTATCGTGGCAAACGCTGACGCAGACCGGCTCGCCGTGCCCCAGTTCCGACCACAATTTTTTCTCGAACAGTTTTTCGTTGTGGGCGATGACACGGTTCGCCGCCGCCAGAATTCGCAGCGTGGAACGATAATTTTGTTCCAGCTTGACGATTTTCAGACGCGGGAATTCCTCCGGAAGTTTTTTCAGATTGGCGATGTCCGCCCCGCGCCAGCCGTAAATGCTCTGGTCGTCGTCGCCCACCGCCGTAAATTGCTGGCGTATGCCCGTGAGCAGTTTCAGCAGTTGGTACTGGCAGGCGTTGGTGTCCTGATACTCGTCAATCAGCAAATAGTGAAAACGGTTTTGCCATTTTTCGGCAATCTCCGGCGCTTTGGAAAACAGCATCACCGGCAGCAGGATGAGGTCGTCGAAATCGACCGCCTGGTACGCTTTTAGCGTGGCTTCGTAGGAAGGAAAAATCTGCGCCGCCAGTTTTTCCGTTTCGCTCCCGGCGAGTTTTCCGGCGGCATCCGAAGAAATCAGCGCGTTTTTCCAGTTGGAGAGGATGCTCTGGATGTGGCGCAATTTTCCCTTGTCTACGCTCCCCGCCAAATCCGCGATGACGCCCATGCAGTCGGCGGAATCGAAAATGGAAAAGCGCGGTTTGTATCCCAACGCCTTCGCCTCCTCGCGCAGGATGCGTACCCCCAGCGAATGAAAGGTGGAGACCTGCAACGCCTGGGCGGCTTCGCTGGAAATCAGCTTGCCCACCCGCGCCTGCATTTCCCTTGCCGCCTTGTTGGTGAAGGTGATGGCGGCAATCCCTCGTGCCTCAAAGCCGCACTCCTGCACGAGATAGGCGATTTTCTGCGTAATCACCCGCGTCTTGCCCGACCCCGCCCCCGCCAGCACCAGCAAGGGGCCGTCGAGATAATGGATGGCTTCGCGTTGTCGGGGGTTTAAGGACACGGGGTGCGCATGTTCATTTTCAAACCAGATCGAACCGCTTGCGCCCCGGCAGTCGGTAGGTTTCAAAATCTCGTTTGTCCAATGTCCAGATGCGGGTACAGCCGGTTTTCAGGGCAGCGATGACGAGCGACGCGTCCGCCAAATCCATCGGCAGGTCTGCATAACGCTCAATCCAGTCAATCGTGGCAACCAGTTCATCGCGTCCCAATGGCAACAATTCCAGACCGCCTGATTCAATCCAGTGGTAAACCTGCAGACTCGCCTCGACAGAAGCGCATAAATGAGAAAACTCCGTCAGCACTGACCAAGTGGTCAGCAGACGACCGCGATACGCTTTGAGCCGGGCAACACTGGCTGCGTGGTGATGGTCGCGGCGGCTCACCAGAGCAACCAGAGGTCCCGTATCAACCAGCAGGGTTTCCATTACGACGCAAACTTTTGCAGATTGTGTTTTTGCGCGAGCTTCGCCCGAACGCGCGCGCGACTTTCAGAAGCGGCGTTTTCATCCAGTTCCAGCGCGCCGATGAAACCGGCGGATACGGCGAGTTCATACGGCGTCTTCGCCTCTTTTCCGGCTTTTTCTTCCGTGAAAAACCGCTCCAGCAAATCAATGATGACTTCCGACTTGCTGCGCCGATTGCTGACGCAATAGGTAGCCAATTCCTCCGCGACACGCAGGGGAAGGCGAACAGAGGTTGTCATGGTGCGCTCCTTTCAAGAAATTTTGTATTAACGGTAATACAAGGGAAACGCAAAAGCAAGGAAAATCATGCAGCCTTGGAAACGACTGCTGACGGATTTCCCCAACGCCGCAGCACGAAGGCAACCAACCCGAAAGACAGACAAGGCAGCCACACCCAGAGGAATTCGGAGCGCAGCACAGAAAAACCGCGTTCGGAAAAGAAAGCGGAGAGCGCAAGCGGCGACACCTGAATGGGACGCCAGGGGAAAAAATAGCGGGCGTCGGAAACCGGGTAAAAAGCGGCGACGCCCAGCCCGCCGTTCGTGGCGGCGTCAAGCGCGATGTGGCTGGCGACGGCGGCGAAAATCACAATAAACGCCAGCCAGCGGCGGCAGCGCAACCAGGGCGCGGACAGACCAGCCAGCCCACCGCAGAGGAGCGCGAACAGCAGGGAATGAGAAAAGCCGCGATGCCCAAAGAGGTCGGCATAGTGCATACCGAGGCGAAACCCGATGACATCGAAATCGGGCAATATCGCGCAAAAGACGGCAAGCCAAAGCAGACGCGGCGAGAGGCGGCGAAAACCGAGCGCGGCGCCCAAAGCCAGAATGGGTGCGGGATGGGTGAGGATGGTGGGCATGAGGCGTGGCGGTTGTGCCGTGAAAAAGGGTGGCCGCGCTCAACGCATAAGTGCATAAAGGCGATGCTGTTGACATGCGTTAAGAGGGGACGGGGATCATATCAAGGGGGCACAAACCATTCAAGTTTTTCCGAGGCCAGAGGTTGATGAGGGTGGTAG
>BNUD01000071.1 GCA_025997095.1 Betaproteobacteria bacterium
CTGTCGCCGCCCGATGACGGATCTGGATTGCCGCCTGTTAAACTGGTTTGCGCCCACAGGACGCCCGATTCATGTCCTGCTCTCGAAGGCGGACAAACTTTCCCGTCAGGCGCAGACGGCGACGCTTGCCAAGGTACGCGCCGCCCTGAAACCCCTGGGCGAACAATGCTCGGCGCAGCTTTTTTCCAGTTTGAAGAAAACCGGAGTTGAGGAATGCGAGGCGGTGATGACGCGCTGGTTTGAGCAGAAGACAGGGGACAGAGGACAGGAGACAGACGACATTACCGGCGGCGAAGCCGCCGCAGAAACAGCGGATACGCCGCCAGTCCCTTCGAGACAGTCAGACTGATGACATCCGGGCGGGTTTCAAACTCGTCCGCCTGGGAGCGTCGGCGTCCCCGCCGACGGGTTGGCTCCGTGCGAGAAACCTTAAAACCGCCTTTGATGCCGCCGACGCTCCCAAGCGGACGGCGCGCTACGCCGCTAATTTTTCTGTCCTCGATCTTCTGTCTTCTGTCCTCTGCTTCTACAATCCCGTTTTTGCCGTTTTTCCCAAAAGGTTCCCCCATGCCCGTTTCCGCTCACTTCCCCGCCACCCGTATGCGCCGTATGCGCCGCGACGATTTTTCCCGCCGTCTGATGCGTGAATCCGTGCTCACGCCCGACGATTTCATCTATCCCGTTTTCGTGCTTGACGGCGAAAAACGCGAAGAAGCCGTCGCTTCCATGCCCGGCATCAAGCGGCAGAGCATCGACCTGTTGCTGCACACGGCGGAACAGGCGGTGGAACTGGGGATTCCCGCGCTGGCGTTGTTTCCCGTCATCGACGCGCCGCAAAAATCCTGGGGCGCGGAAGAAGCCTGCAACCCTGACGGTCTGGTGCCGCGCGCGGTGAGCGCCCTGAAAAAACATTTCCCCGAACTGGGCGTCATCACCGACGGCGCGCTCGACCCTTACACCAGCCACGGGCAGGACGGACTGATTGCCGCCGACGACCCGAAGGGCTATGTGTTGAACGACGAAACGCTGGAAATGCTGGCAAAGCAGGCGCTTTGTCACGCCGAAGCGGGAGCGGATGTGGTCGCGCCTTCCGACATGATGGATGGGCGCATCGGGCGCATTCGCGCCGAACTGGACGGCGCGGGGCAGATTCATACCCGCATCCTCGCCTATTCCGCCAAATACGCTTCCGCCTTTTACGGCCCTTTCCGCGACGCCGTTGGCTCGGCGGGCAATCTGGGCAAGGGCAACAAATACACTTACCAGATGGACCCCGCCAACGGCGACGAAGCCCTGCGCGAAGTCGCGCTTGACCTCGAAGAAGGCGCGGACATGGTGATGGTCAAACCCGGTATGCCTTACCTCGACATCGTGCGGCGGGTCAAAGAAAAATTCGGTGTCCCGACTTACGCCTATCAGGTCAGCGGCGAATACGCGATGTTAAAAGCCGCCGCGCAAAACGGCTGGCTGGACGAAAAAGCCGTGGCGCTGGAAAGTCTCCTGGGTTTCAAACGCGCAGGCGCCGATGGCATCCTGACTTATTTCGCGCTGGACGCGGCAAAATGGTTGAAGAAGTAGACGAAGGCAAACCGCCCCGCGAGGACAACCAGGCGGACGAACAACCCCGGCGGTTGCTCATCCGCCAGCTTGCCCTGCAAACCGCCGCTGTCTTCCTCGCCCTCAGTCTGGCGTGGCCGTTTTATTTTTTACGCGCGACCGAATGGAACTGGGCGGCAGTCTCTGCCGCGACGGGCGCGATTGCCTTTCTCTTCGCCCGCCTGTCGCGCCAGCAATGGTGGTGGCAACTCATTCATCTCCTGTTCGTCCCCCTGCTCTGGATCGGTTTACAGTTCAATATCTCGCCGCTTTGGTATCTGGGCGCGTTCATGCTCCTCTTGCTGATATTTCGTGGCGCGGCGACCGGGCAGATTCCGCTGTATCTGAGTGGAGAAAACGCGGCGAAACGGCTGCATCCCCTGCTGGCGGAAGGCAGCGCCCTGCTGGATGTCGGCGCGGGCATCGCCAGTCTGTTGCTGCCGCTTGCCAAAATGCGCCCCGACCTCTCTCTGGCGGGCATCGACAACGCCCCCCTGCCCTGGTTCGTGGGCTGGCTACGTACCCGCAACACCCGCATCGGCTGGTTCTGGGGTGATTTCTGGAAACACTCGCTCGCCCCCTATCAAGTCGTGTATTGCTTCCTCTCCCCTGCGCCCATGCGCGCGCTGTGGGCAAAAGCCTGTCGTGAAATGACGCCCGGCAGCCTGTTCATCAGCAACGCCTTCCCCGTCGACGATGCGACAGAAGAAGCGGAAATTATGGAAGATGCGGAAAGCGGGTTGGTGTTGTATCTCTACAAGATTCGGGGGGAGGGGGAATCGTAGGCGATGCCGTTGATAACGAAAGGCTTTAGGTAGGGCGGCATCGTAGAAACCGCCGGACGTTAACATCCGGCGCGCTCTTCGATCCCGCCCTACCTAAATCATCCTTCAACAATCGCATTGCCTGCGATGAACTGCCTACCTATGCAGGTTTCGTAGGGACAGCATCTACGATACCGCAGCCCTATCTGATCGCCGGTTTAATCCCGTACCGATTTGCCATGACGATGGCCTGGGCGCGGCTATTGACCCCCAGACTTCTGAAAATCGCGGTGACATGCAGTTTGACCGTGCCTTCCGACAGCCCCAGTTGCAGGGCGATTTCGCGGTTGGAGCGACCTTTGGACATCAGGGCAAGCACTTCGCCCTGACGCTCGGTCAGCCCGCATTCCGTCGGATTCAGGCTGTTGCGACGCATCAGGATGGGGGTTTCATTATCCAGTTGCGCCACGCTGATGACCCCGGCGGGATAAAAAGTATGACCGGAAAGCACCTGCGACAGGGCGTTCAAAAGCTGGTCGCCGGAATATGATTTCGGGATGAAGCCCGCCGCGCCATTATTCAACACGCGACTGATGGTGGGCTGGTCGTCGAATGCCGACAGAATCACCACCGGAATATCAGGATAACGTTGGCGCAACAGTTTCAGACCGGTAAACCCATCCATGCCCGGCAACGCCAAATCCAGCAGCACGAGGTTGAAATCGTGTTCCTGCTTCAACACATCCAGCATCTGATCGCCGCTGGACGCCTCCCGCACCTGCGTATCCGCCTCCAGCGCACGCAACACCCGCACCAGCGCTTCCCGCACCAGCGCATGATCCTCGACAATTAAAATTTTCAACATGGCGCACCCTGGAACATATACCCCGTACATAACGGGCAAATTGTAACAAATTCCGTATCTTCCTTGTAAGCGGATGTCTCCAACACACATCCAGAACAGGATACGACGAAAATATAAAAAAGGAGCCGTTTCCGACTCCTTTTTGCGGGCGGGGGAACGCCTTTACTGCCGGGTTTCCACCATCACCAGGGCTTCTTCTTCGCGGGCGGCGGCGGGCTTACTGCGGCGCGGGCGACCTCTTGAGCCTGCGGGTTCTGTGGGCGCGACTGGCGCGGTGCTGGCGGCGGTTTGCACCAGCACCAGACCGCTGTCTTTCAGTTCGGCTTCCAGATTCAGCGGCGCGGGCACAAAAACAGGGGCTGGCGGGGCTGCGTTTGCCAGCGGCGCTTCCACGCGCGGGGCTACCAGAGGCGCGCTGGGCGCTTCCACCGGAGCGACGGAGAAAGTCATCGGCTCGGCTGGCGTGCTGATGACCTCTACGGGAGCGGTGGGCGCGGGTTGTGGCGCAACGGGTTCGGCGGGCGCGACAACTTGCGGCGCGATGGCTTCGCTCACCAAAATGAGCGCGCGGTTTTCGCTGGCGCTTTCGCTGACATCGGCGGCAAGGTTGCCGGATGCGGTTTCCGCCACGTTTTCTGCAGCGTTGTTGCGACCGCGACCACGGCGGGTACGACCGCGACGGTTGTTGCCGCCTTCGTTGCCACCTTCGTCACCGCCGTCCGCTGTCCGCGCGGGGGCGGCATCCCCGGTTTCCGGCGTTGCCGCTTCGACGGCTTGCGGGCGTTGTTGGCGAGGTTCGCGCGGTTCTCTGGGTTCGCGTGGCTCACGGGACTTACGCTCGCGCGGGGTTGCGGATTCAGCGGCGCTATCGCGGGTTTCGTTGCGCGGTTCGCCGCGATTTTTGCCGCGTTCGCCACTGCGTTCATTGCGCGCCTGGCGTTCGCTTGTCGACTTGTCCGTTTTTTCGCTGGCTTTCTCGCTCGCGCGCTCCTCGCCGCGCTTTATGTCGTTGCGATTGTTGCGGCGCGGTTCATTGCGTTCGCCGCGCGCCTCATTGCGGCGACCGCCGTCACGGTTCTTGCGTCCGGTCGGGGCGGGAGGTTTTTTTGCTTCGGGCGTTGAACTCCTGAACCAGGAGAGGATGCGGGAGAGGATGCCGGGCGCGCTGGCTTCCGGCGGCGTGGGCATGATGGGCGCCTGCACGTCGGGGACAACATTCTTGATGGCGGCTTCCTGACGCGGGCGGGTGGCTTCCGCCTTGCCGTTTTCCGCGCCCGCTTTTTCCTCGCTGGGGGGTTCCACCAGTTTGTAGGAAGGTTCGCGCAGGTCGTCCGCGTTCAGTTCGTCGTGTTTCAGACGGCTGATGTCGTGCGCCGGGGTTTCCAGATGAATGTTGGGAATCAACAGGATGGACACCTTGTGGCGCAGTTCGACGGCTTGAATGTCGGGGCGTTTTTCGTTCAGCAGGAAGGTGGCGACATCGACCGGCACCTGAACATGCACGGTGGCGGTGCCGTCCTTCATCGCCTCTTCTTCGAGAATCCGCAGGATGTGCAGGGCGGCGGATTCGGTGGAACGGATATGCCCCGTGCCGCTACAGCGCGGGCATGGGATGTAGCTGGTTTCCGCAAGCGCGGGACGCAGGCGTTGGCGGGAAAGTTCCATCAGACCGAAACGGCTGATTTTGCCCATCTGCACACGGGCGCGGTCGAATTTCAGGGCGTCTTTCAGGCGGGTTTCCACCTCGCGCTGATTTTTTGCCGATTCCATGTCGATGAAGTCGATGACAATCAACCCGCCCAAATCCCTGAGACGCAACTGGCGGGCGACTTCTTCGGCGGCTTCGAGATTGGTCTTGAACGCCGTTTCTTCGATGTCCGCGCCGCGCGTGGCGCGACCGGAATTCACGTCGACGGCGACCAGCGCTTCGGTGTGGTCGATGACGATGGCGCCACCGGAGGGCAGATTGACCTGCCGCCCGAAGGCGGTTTCAATCTGGTGTTCAATCTGGAAGCGGGAAAACAGCGGCACGTCGTCGCTGTAACGCTTGACCCGATTGACGTTGCCCGGCATCACCTGCGCCATGAAGGCGCGCGCCTGCTCGAAAATCTCGTCGGTGTCGATGAGAATTTCGCCGATTTCAGGCTGAAAATAATCGCGGATGGCGCGAATGACGAGGCTGCCTTCCTGATAAATGAGCAGCGACCCCTTTGATTCTTTGGCGACGCCTTCAATGGCGCGCCAGAGTTGCAGGAGGTAGTTCAAATCCCATTGCAGTTCTTCCGCCTGCCGACCGATGGCGGCGGTGCGGGCGATGAGGCTCATGCCGCCCGGCACGTCGAGTTGATCCAGGGTATCCCGGAGTTCGGCGCGCTCATCCCCGTCAACCCGACGGGAAACCCCGCCGCCGCGCGGATTATTGGGCATCAAGACCAGATAACGACCGGCAAGCGAGACGAAGGTGGTCAGCGCCGCGCCCTTGTTGCCGCGCTCGTCCTTGTCCACCTGAATGATGAGTTCCTGACCTTCCTTGATCGCCTCGCGGATGCTGGAACGGGTGTCCGCGCCGGGCTGAAAATAGCTGCGGGAAATTTCCTTGAAGGGCAGAAAACCGTGCCGATCCGCGCCGTAATCGACAAAAGCCGCTTCCAGCGAAGGCTCGATACGGGTGACGACCCCCTTGTAAATGTTGCTCTTGCGTTGTTCCTTGGCGGCCGATTCAATGTCGAGGTCAATCAGTTTTTGTCCATCGACAATGGCGACACGGAGTTCTTCGGCCTGTGTCGCATTGAATAACATGCGTTTCATGTAGTGTGCTCCAGCGCATGGCAGGGCGAAGCACCCACGCAACAGGAGCCGGTCAGATAACGGGTAATGTGTGATTCATGGTTGCCGTTGTTTGGATATGCAAAACGAAAAAATGTCTGCTCTTCTGATGGTTCGGAAGCGTCATCGTCTTCCGGGCGAAAATTCTGCGTAGGCGTTCGCGGATGCTTGTGATGCGCGAATCAAGTAGTATCGCTACTTTTGGTGAGCGAACTTAACCAGTTTTGATTTTTGCGTCGGTCTGAACAAGTTTGGCGGTGCGGCGTGCGCTTCACGCTCTACGAAACAGCGCGTTTGCCGATATGAGTCGCCAGGTGGGTCGGGCCTGCCGATGTCGCCGAGCAGTTTTTCGGCGGAAATTCAACGCGGCAGCCCGAAATTTCGGGCGCCTGCGCTGGTCGGTCTGACGGCGCGACTTGTCTTGCAGTCCGTAACGCAAAATCGGGTGGCAGTATATTGCAAATATGTCTGAAGCAGGAAAAAAATCCATTGCAAACAAAGTGATTTATCAACTCGTGACGGCGGAAGACGCCGGACAGCGGCTGGATAATTATCTTTTTCGCCAGTTGAAGGGCGTCCCCAAGAGTCACGTTTACCGCGTCTTGCGCGGCGGCGAGGTGCGGGTGAACAAAAAACGCCGCTCTGCCGACTATCGTCTGCAAGAGGGCGACACGGTGCGTCTGCCGCCCATGCGCGTCGCTGCGCGCAACGAACCGGAAGCTCCCGCCGCAGGCTGGGTTGATCTGCCCATTCTCTACGAAGACGCGGCATTGCTGGTCATTGACAAACCGGCGGGCATCGCCGTGCATGGCGGCAGCGGCGTCAGCTTTGGCGTCATCGAAACCCTGCGCCGCCAGCGCGCGGAAGCGCGTTTTCTCGAACTCGCGCACCGGCTGGACAAGGAGACTTCCGGCATCCTGCTGATTGGCAAAAAACGCGCCGCCCTCACCAGACTGCACGACATGTTTCGGGAAGCGGGGCAGGTCGCGGACAAACGCTACCTGATGCTCATCAAGGGACGCTGGATGAATCCCGTGCAACAGGTGAAGTTGCCGCTGCACAAATATCTGTTGGCATCCGGCGAACGGCGGGTGCGTGTCGATCATGAGGGCGGCAAGTCCGCGCACACCGTTTTTCGCCTGCTTGCCCGCTGGCAGCGTTTCAGCCTGCTGGAAGGTCAGTTGAAAACCGGACGCACGCACCAGTTGCGGGTGCACCTCGCCCATTTGGGCTACCCGATTCTGGGTGACGAAAAATACGGCGATTTCGCCCTGAACAAGACGCTGCAAAAAGAGGGCTTGAAACGCATGGCGCTGCACGCAGAGCGCATGACCTTCCCGCATCCGCTGGAAGAAAAAACCCTGTGCCTCACCGCGCCGCTGCCGGAAAGTTTGCGCCGCTTCATCGCGCATCTGGACGCCGTGGAAACGCGCGAATTCAGCGCGAAAATTTCGGAAAACGCCTGAAAAGCGTCTAATATCGCCGCTTTTCAGCGCAAAGAGGAACCTCACGCATGGAACATAAAACGAAATACCTGCTGATCGCCATCGTGGTATTCGGGCTTTTGACCGTCATTTACCTGCTGGCAGGCTTTACCCTGCCGCCCATCTTTCAGGTGTTGGCAGGCGACATGTTGAACAGCATCGGCGGGGCAGGCGGACAAAACCCCGTCAGCGCACTGGTCAACGCCATCACTTTTGCTATCGTCGCCAGCATGACCTGGGCCATGTATTTCCTGCCCGCCTTGCTCGCTTTTCAAAGCAAACATCCCAAAGCCAGCGTTATTTTCTGGGTCGACCTGTGCACGGGCTGGACCCTGATTGGCTGGTTCGTCGCCTTTTTCTGGGTCATGCGGGGCGATGCCGATGCCCCACCTGACGACGAGGGCAAAAATGCCGAAGTTTGACCTCATCGTTTTCGACTGGGACGGCACCCTGATGGATTCCGCCGCCGCCATCGTGCACGCCATCCAGTCCGCCAGCCGCGATTTGAGGCAGCCCATACCCGACGACGCCACGGCGCGGCATGTCATCGGTCTGGGGCTGGAAGAAGCCTTGCGCCATGTCGCACCCCATCTGCCCGCGACGCAGTATCCAGAAATGGCGGCGCGTTACCGACATTACTACCTTTCCCGCGACCATGAGCTTACCCTCTTTGCGGGCGTGCGCGAATTGCTCATCGAACTGACGGAGCGAGGGTTCATGCTCGCGGTCGCCACTGGCAAAAGCCAACAGGGGCTTGACCGCGCCCTAGACCATTTCGGCTTGCGCCCCGGTTTTCAGGCCTTGCGCTGCGCCGACCAATGCCCCTCCAAGCCGCATCCGCAAATGCTGTTTGAGTTGATGGAAGAATTGGGCAGCGCGCCGGAGCGCACCCTGATGATCGGCGACACCACTCACGACTTGCAAATGGCGCAAAACGCGGGCACGGCAAGCATCGGCGTCAGCTACGGCGCGCATCCCGCTACCGCACTACAGGCGCAAAACCCGCTTGCCTGCGTGGATTCCGTGGCAGCATTACGCGAATGGTTCAAGCAGGCAGACAGGGCGGGCGACGGTGCGTAGACACTGTGGTCGCCCGTTGGGGTTCAGCGCGAAACAGCGTTGGAACATGTGAACCGCCCATTCCCCGACATTGTCGACCGTTCCCCGTAGGGGCACATGCCCGACGTTTGGCGATTGACCATATCCCGCCGTCCATTTGGCATTCTCCGGTCTATTGACATTATCATGGCAAATGCGTGTGACCCTTTCTGCGCCGCCTTGGGAGCGCCGGCGTCCCCGCCGGCGGTTTTAAGATTTTTCGCGCGGAACCAACCCCGCCGGCGGGGACGCCGGCGCTCCCAGGTGGACAGCGACGCCCATCGGCATCAAAAGTGAGGCACGCAACAGATGTAGATGCCAGACTTCTGTAACCGCACTATAATGGCGTTCTTGTGCGCGTTGTTTGGCACGTCTGATTTGCTTGTATAAAGATGTAAACCCCGCACAAAATCAACCCCAACCTCACCAACCAGGATTTTCCATGACCACATCCGCCGCTTCACTCGCCGCCCTGCAACCCATCATCGACGACCTTTGGGAGCGTCGTGGCGAGATTACCCCGCAAAGTTCCAGCGCCGAAATTCAGGCGATTGAAGACATCATCGCCGCGCTGGACAAGGGCGTGTTGCGCGTGGCGGAAAAAATTGGCGGGCAATGGGTGACGCATCAATGGATTAAAAAAGCCGTGCTGCTCTCCTTTCGCGCCCGCGACAACGCGCTCTTGCGGGATGGCGTTTCCAGTTACTACGACAAGGTGCCGACCAAGTTCGGCGACTTCAGCGCGGAAGATTTCAAAAACGGCGGTTTCCGCGTCGTGCCGCCGGCGGTTGCCCGTCGTGGCGCGTACATCGCCAAAAACGCCGTGCTGATGCCCTCTTACGTGAATATCGGCGCTTATGTCGATGAAGGCACGATGGTCGATACCTGGGTGACGGTCGGTTCCTGCGCCCAGGTCGGCAAGAATGTGCACCTTTCCGGCGGCGTCGGTCTGGGCGGTGTGCTGGAACCCCTGCAAGCCAACCCGACCATCATCGAAGACAACTGTTTCATCGGCGCGCGCTCCGAAATTGTCGAAGGCGTGATTGTGGAAGAAAATTCCGTCATCTCAATGGGCGTGTACATCAGCCAGTCCACCAGAATCTACGACCGCGCCACGGGTGAAATCAGCTACGGGCGCATCCCTGCTGGTTCTGTGGTGGTTTCCGGCAACCTGCCCGCCAGGGATGGCAGCCATAGTTTGTATTGCGCGGTCATCGTCAAAAAGGTTGACGCGCAGACCCGCGCCAAGACCAGCATCAATGATTTGTTGCGCGATTGATTTCTTTAGGGTTCAATGCTGAATGAATCCACGAGTGGAGATTTCCTGAATCATGATTTTGGATAAACTTTTTCAACTGATGTCCGAGAAACACGCGTCCGACCTGTTCATTTCCGCCGGAACGCCGATCCACATCAAGATTCAGGGCAATTCCCTGCCGGTCAATCAGCAGGTGATGACGCCGGACATGATTGAAAAAATCGCCCTGGAACTGATGACCGAGGAACAGGCGCAGTTTTTTTTAACCGAGAAGGAAATGAATCTTTCCTTCGGTGTGCCGCAAGTCGGCAACTTTCGCGTCAATCTTTTCCGCCAGCGCAACACCATCAGCATTGTGGTGCGATTCATTCTGGGCAACATTCCCGAATTGAGTTCGCTCGGTATGCCCACCGTGCTTGCCGACCTGATTATGGAAAAACGCGGCCTGATTCTGGTCGTGGGCGCAACCGGTTCGGGCAAATCCACGACCCTGGCGGCGATGCTGGATCACCGCAACAGCGCGCGCAGCGGTCACATTCTGACCGTGGAAGATCCGATTGAATTCCTGTTCCGGCACAAAAAATCCATCGTCAATCAGCGCGAACTGGGCATCGACACCCACAACTGGGCATCCGCCCTGAAAAACGCCATGCGGCAAGCGCCCGACTGTATCCTGATTGGCGAAATCCGCGACAAGGACACCATGCAGGCGGCGCTTTCCTACGCGCAAGCGGGGCATCTGTGCTTGGCCACCCTGCACGCCAACAACAGCTACCACGCCTTGAACCGCATCATCAATTTCTTCCCGCTGGAAAATCGCCCCGCCCTGTTCCTTGATTTGTCGACCTGTCTGCGCGCCATCATTTCCCAACGTCTGGTCAAACGTCCCGACGGCATCCGCATCCCCGCCGCCGAAGTGCTGTTGAACACCCGCTACGTCAGCGAACTGATCGAGCGCGGCGAAGTCAATTCCATCAAGGAAGCGATGGAGCAGAGCATGGCGCCGGGTTCGCTGACCTTTGAACAGGATTTGTTCCGCCTGTTTCAGGATGGTGTCATCACGCTGGACGAGGCGCTTGCCAACTCCGACTCGCCCACCAATCTCGCCTGGCTCATCAACAATTCCTCCATCGACACCGGCGGTACGGGCAAAGAGAAAAAGCGCGTCGACAAGGCGCTGGAATTCGAGCAAAACGACGACAGCGGCACCTCATTCAAGGAATTCACCCTCTCGCTGGAAACCACGCACGTGGAAAGCGCGCCGGAAGGGGTGCCCACAAATCCGCCCGCCGCCAGTTAAAAAAACCGTTCAAAGATGGCATCCACGTTGAATCTGGCGCAGGCGCTCATCGCCTGCGCTTCCGTGACGCCCGCCGACGGCGGCGCGCTCGCCTTAATCCAATCCCGTCTCGCCCCTTTGGGTTTTACGTTTGAACGCATCGACCGGGGCGACACCAAAAATCTCTGGGCGCGGCGCGGCGCAGACAGCCCGCTATTTTGCTTCGCAGGTCATGTCGATGTCGTTCCGCCCGGTCAGATGGACGCCTGGACAAGCCCGCCCTTTGTGCCCGTCGTGCGCGATGGCTTTCTGTACGGACGCGGCGCAGCCGACATGAAATCTTCCATCGCCGCCATGATTGTGGCGGTAGAAAATTTCCTCGCCGCGCATCCCGATTTTCCCGGCTCACTCGCCTTTCTGCTCACGTCCGACGAAGAAGGCGACGCGCTGGATGGCACGACCGCCGTGGTGGAAACCTTGCGAGCGCGTGGCGAAACGCCGGATTACTGCATCGTCGGCGAACCCACCGCCGTCAATCGTGTGGGCGACATGGTGAAAAACGGGCGGCGCGGCTCGCTGTCGGGCAAGCTCACCGTCAAGGGCGTGCAATGCCACATCGCCTATCCCGAAAAAGGTCTGAACCCCATCCACGCCCTTGCCCCGGCGCTCACGGAACTCGCCGCGACGAATTGGGACGCGGGCAACGAATACTTTCAGCCGACCACCTGGCAAGTGTCCAACATCCACGCCGGAACGGGCGCGAACAACGTCATCCCCGCGCAGGTCGAAGTCCTGTTCAATTTCCGCTTTGCCAGCGCCAGCACGCCGGAAACCCTGCAACAACGCTTCGCCGCCATTCTGGACAAACACGGCTTAAATTACGACATTGTCTGGACACTGGGCGCGCAACCCTTCCTCACGCCCAAAGGCGAACTCGCCGATCACGTCACCCGCGCCATTCGTGACGAAATCGGCATCAATACCGAACTTTCCACCACCGGCGGCACTTCCGACGGTCGCTTCATCGCCGCCATTTGCCCGCAACTTTTAGAAGTCGGCCCCGGCAACGCCACCAGCCACAAAATTGACGAATGCATCGCCGTCGATGCTCTGGTGCAACTCACCGCCATTTATCGGCGGATTCTGGAGCATGTCTTTCATGTTTGATGTCGGCAAAACCGAACTCCTCACCCTGCGCGACTGCCTGCGCTTTGCCGTCAGCCGCTTCACCGAAGCCAACCTGCATTTCGGGCACGGCAGCGACAACGCCTGGGATGAAGCCGTCTATCTCACCTTGGCCACCCTGCACCTGCCCATCGACCGCCTCGAACCCTTTCTGGACGCCCGCCTGCTCGCGTCTGAACGCGCCACCTTGCTGGACATCTACCGCCGCCGCATCGAAGAACGTTTGCCCGCCGCCTACCTCACCCACGAAGCCTGGCTACTTGGGCATCGCTTTTACGTAGACGACCGGGTGATTGTGCCGCGCTCCTTTTTGGCGGAACTGATCACCGAACAATTCTCCCCCTGGCTCGCCGATCCCGACGCCGTGAGCAGCGTACTCGACCTGTGTACAGGCTCCGGTTGCCTCGCCATTTTCGCCGCCCTCTATTTTCCCAACGCCCACGTCGATGCCGTCGATATTTCCCCCGACGCCCTCGCCGTCGCCCGCCAGAACGTCGCGGATTACGGTCTCGAAACCCGTGTGCGTCTCGTCGAATCCGACGCTTTTGCCGCCCTCACCGACCGACGCTACGACTTGATCCTCTCCAACCCGCCCTACGTCGACGCCCAATCCGTCGCCGCCCTGCCCCCCGAATACCAAAAAGAACCCGCCATTGCGCTAGGCTCCGGCGCAGACGGTCTGGAATTCACCCGCCGCCTGCTCGCCGCCGCCAAAACCCACCTGAACCCCGGCGGCATTCTGGTCGTAGAAATCGGACACAACCGCCCCGCCCTCGAAGCCGCCTACTCGCAACTCCCCTTCGTCTGGCTGGACACCGAAGCGGGCGGCGATTATGTCTTTTTGCTCAGGCGGGAAGATTTGTAGTTTCTTCATTGTTGGCACTGCCTTTGATAACGAACGGTAAAAGGTAGTTTCGTAGGTCGGGCACGCTCCATGTGCCCGACATCAGATATCAGAGGTCAGGTGACAGTCATCAGGGGCGGCAAGCGTAGTTTCTCGTTGGGTAAGCGAAGTTGAACCCGACGGTTGTGAACAATCGGTCTGAGCGCCAGTACGGCCGTCGGGATGCGCCGTTCATCGGCTTTCCCAACCTACGGGCATCCATATGGAATTGTGGGTAAACATCAGTTTGTGCAGGGCAATTGCATGAATGCTAATGAAATCACCAATACCGCTTTTCGTGAGGCACGGCTGTAGGGGCACGGCGCGCCGTGCCCCTACTCCCCTTTTCACTCCCTCTCCCCTTGTGGGAGAGGGCTGGGAGCGATTCA
>BNUD01000072.1 GCA_025997095.1 Betaproteobacteria bacterium
CGTGGTGCAGGACGGGGATGTGATGAATTTTTTGTTTAATGTGTAAAAGTGGAGGGAGCGTCGGCGTCTCGCCGTCGCACGATGGCGAGGACGCCATCGCTCCCGGAAAGCGCCGCTCACCCATTTGCGACGATTGTTATTCCTGCGGCGCACGGCAACAGCGAGCGTAGGTTGGGTAAGCCGCAGGCGCAACCCGACATTGGCGATTCATCGCGCGCAACCTGCCAGATACCGGGCGGATGACCAGATTGACGGATCTGTGTCGGGTTACGCTACGCTTACCCAACCTACGAGAAACCGCCAAGTTCGCCGTTGCCGGGAGCGTCGGCGTCCCGGATTCATAGGTACTCGTCAAAAGCGAGGGGTTGGGGGTTCGAGGGTCGTAGTGATCGAAGGGGTGGCAGATGTAGGGGCACGGCGCGCCGTGCCCCTACATTATTGTCACCTGTTACCTGACCTCTGATCCCTGATGCCTGATACCCTGCACATGAACCGTGCCCGACCTACGAAACTGGCTGCAACGACGCTCCCATGCCCCTTACTCTAAAACCTGACCCGAAAACTGCTGCCGCCTTCGGGCAGCGTGTCCAGTGTGATGTCCCAACCCTGATTTTTGCAGATGCGTTTGACCAGCGACAGCCCCAATCCCAGACCTTCGCCGCGCGCCTCCGCGCCACGGGTGAAGGTTTGGAAAACCCGTTCTTTTTCCTGTTCGGGAATTCCGATGCCGCTGTCTTCGACCCTGAAACCATCGGTTTCCAGCGTGAGGCGTACCCAACCCTGTTCCGTGTAATGCCATGCGTTCCGCAGCAGATTGCCGAGCACGGCGCGCAGCAGGACGGCGTTCATGGGCACGGTTTGCGGGGGCGTTTCCATCCGCATCATAAATTCCAGCCCCTTGTTTTGCATCTCAGGCAACCAGCGCGCGTATTCTTCCCCGGCAATCTCAACCAGCGTCCCCGTGTTGTTCCCTGCCCACTGGTCACTGTTTCCTGCTCCCCTCGCCAGCGCCAGAAAAGTTTCCGCCAGACTTCGCATTTCTTCGGCGGCGCGGGCAATGCGTTCGATTTGCTCGCGTTCGCGCGGGTTCAGATGGTCGGCGGCGAGCAGTTCGCAGGAGGTGGCGATAATCATCAGGGGCGTGCGGAGTTCGTGGCTGACATCGCTGGTGAACAGACGCTCCCGATCCAGCGCCTCGCCCAGTCGGTGCAGGCTGGTGTCGAAGGCTTTTGCCAGCGCCCCGATTTCGTCGTTCGCGTAATGCGCTGCCAGCGGCGTGGTCGATGCCTGCGAGAATTCCCGCTGATGGACTTCTTTCGCCAGGCGGCTGATGGGCGCCATGACGCGCTTCGCGGTCAGTTGTCCCAACCCCCAGGCGCCCACGACGGTGAGCAGGAATCCCAACGCCATAGACTTGAAGATACTTTGTTCGTAACGCTCGAATGTGTGCTGATCCTGCATCAGGACGTAACGCTGCTTGCCGGTTTTACGGACATACACATAGTAGGCTTCGTCATCGGTCACAATTTCGCTGAACCCTGAGGGCATCCGGGACAACTGTTCCGGGATGGCGTATTCCAGGTGGTCAGAAGCAAAGAACCAGGTATCCGTATTCAGGCTGGGGGGCTTGCCTTCGCTCAAGTCTTCGTTCAGGACGCGATCCATGGTCTTGTCCAGCGAGCGTGAAATCAGCTCTTTTTCGACAGATCGTATGGCATAAAACATCCCCAGCAACATCATCCCGCTGACCACGAAGGTCATCAGGGTAAAGGCGATGACGATGCGGCGGGAAAATGGCTGGAGGGGCATGTGTTCAGACATGTTCCGCCTCCTTCGCAAGACGAAAGCCGATCCCGTACACCGTGTGCAAAAGCGGGGTCGCAAAGGGTTTATCCACGACCTGCCGCAGTTGGTGGATGTGGCTACGCAGGCTGTCGCTGTCGGGCATGTCGTCGCCCCACAGGGCTTCTTCCAGAATTTCCCGCCGCACCACGGCGGGGCTTTTCTGCATCAGGACGGCGAGCAGTTTTAACCCGACCGGATTCAGTTTCAGGGGCTTTTCCGCCCGACTGACTTGCAGGGTGTCGAGGTCATAGCGCAAATCTTCCACGGTGAGGAGACGCTTGCACCCGCCGGAAACGCGGCGCAGGACGGCTTCGATGCGCGCCACCAGTTCCGAAAGCGCAAAGGGTTTGACAAGATAATCGTCCGCCCCGACAGAAAAACCCTGCAAGCGGTCAGCGAGCGTATCCCGCGCCGTCAGCATGATAATGGGCGTGTCAATGCGCCCATCCTCGTGCAAACGCCGACAGACTTCATAGCCGTCAATGGCAGGCAGCATGAGGTCAAGCACAATCAGGTCATAATGCTGCGTCGCCGCCAGATGCAGCCCGGAAAGCCCGTCTTCGGCGCAATCGACGATATAGCCCTTCAACTGGAGATAGTCGAGGATATTGGCAAGGATGTCGCGGTTGTCTTCGATGACGAGCAGGCGCATTTTTTGGGGAAGATGGGTGACAGGGAACCGCCGCATACTACTGCCGTTACCCACGACTTGTCACTCAGGGCAATCGCATGAATGCCAATGAAATTCCAGTTTTTTGACGAAGATCACTTCTGAGATTTCTCGTAGATACTGTTATCCGTGTCCAGCATTCGGGCACGGCACGCCGTGCCCCTACGGGGAAAGGTCGGCAATGTCGGAGAATGGGTGGATCACTGTAGGGGCACGGCGTGCCGTGCCCTATGGTGACTCGTCACCTGAATTAACCGGCACGCTGCGGCGCAGCCGCCTCCATGATGAATGTATCGGCTTTGCGATTGGCTTTGCGACAGCTTCCGAATATATCCAGCCGGGCGTCGTACAGTTTCGTGTCGACCCGCATCAAGCCCAGCAGGGAATGGAACAGGTTGTCGTGCGAGTAGGCGTTTTCGGTCGCCTGTTGGCCAAGACAGGCGGCATCCAGTTGATCGTTTTGCGCCAGCTTGTCCGACAGCCAGAAAATCATGGGCACTTTTTTCTGGTTGTCCGGGGCGATGGCGTAGGGCATCCCGTGCAGGTAGCGACCGTTTTCGCCCAGGGATTCGCCGTGGTCAGAAACATAGAGCAGGCTGGATTTGAGGTTTGGAAAACGTTTCAACATGCGGATGGCTTCCGCCAGAAAAAAGTCGGTGTAGAGAATGGCGTTGTCGTAGCTGTTGATGATTTCCGCCTGACTGCACCGCGTCAGGTCGCCTGTGCGGCAATCCGGCGTGAATTGACGAAACGCTTCCGGGTAGCGTTCGTAATAGGCGGGACCGTGGTTGCCAATGGCGTGCAGCACAATCACCGTGTTTCGCGTCAGCGTGGCGAGGCGCTGATCAAGGTTTTCGAGCAGCACCTCGTCGAAACAATTATGACTATCGCAAAAGCGCGAAGGGAAATTTTTGGTGATTTTTTCGGTGGGGACGCGCTCGCAGACATCTTTGCAACCGGAATCATTATCCCGCCAGAAAATGTCGTAATTCGCCAGTTGCAAAAGGTCAAGCAGGTTCTGCACCTTGTATTCGGCATCCTTGGAGAATTCTCTGCGCGGCTGGGCGGAAAAGATACAGGGAACCGAAATGGCGGTTGCCGTGCCGCAGGACGCGACGTTGCTGAAATTGATGACATCTTCCTGAAGCAGTTGCGGATTGGTGGGTCTCGCGTAGCCGTTCAGGGCAAAGGAGCTGGCGCGCGC
Organism: Betaproteobacteria bacterium; assembly: GCA_025997095.1. GTDB lineage: Bacteria > Pseudomonadota > Gammaproteobacteria > Burkholderiales > Rhodocyclaceae > Azovibrio. The sequence goes on from BNUD01000072.1 coordinate 3,720, forward strand.
GGTTTCCCCGATGACCAGAACCAGAACACGCGGGGCGGCGTTTGGCGTTTCGTGATCGGCGGCAAGTTTCGCATGGGCGTCAAGGATTTTGAAATCACGCCGGGCGATGCTCTGGCGTTTCAGATAGCGCGCCGTCGAGTAAATGTAGTTGATGGGGCTGATCAGGTGTTTGATTTCGGTATTGGCGCGTCCGAAAGAAGCGTAATCCTTGTAAAGCACGGAGAGAATGCCCCATACCAATACGCCGCAGAACAGGATGGATGCCATCCTGATTCCGGTTTCCCGCAAGGCGGGGCGGTATTGTATGTTCAGGCGCATGAGCAGCAACGCCGGAATCACCCCCGTAAAAAAGACCCAGACGATCCCGGTAAAGCTCACCAGACCAAAGGCTTCGCGCGTGTCGGTTTCAAAAACATTCTGAATCATGCCCACGTCAAGCAGCACGCCGTAATTGAACATCATGAAATTGGCGACGCTGGACATCAGGATGAGCGAGAGCAAAATCGGCTTCACAAGATACGGCCATGCGAACAGGTTGATGAGCAGCAAAACCGTGGACATCAGCAATACGGGAAAACTGAGCGCGAAGGCGAAGGTATGCAGGCTGTCAATGGTGAGATGGACGGCGAGGTAACGCCAGAGACTGAAATTCAGGCAAAAGCCCAGATAAACTGCGGCAACGAGCAGAAGGCGGTTACTGCCGATCGCAGGTCGCGCGCGCAAGAGGGCAAGCGTTTTTCCACGCATGGTTCATGCCCCCGTCTTGCGTAAGGTATAAACGCGCCACATGGCATAGCCGGGCAGAAAATCAAAGTGACCGACGATGTGAAATCCCGCCTGACGAAATTCGGCCTCGATCACCGTTTTGGCGACAACGAAGCGGTTTTGGTTGGCCAGTTCGCCTTCTGAACGGGCGCGCGTCGTTTCGAGTTTTTTGCGTTTCCAGGCCTTGTAATTGCCGTCCACCCACAAGGAGATGACCAGCGTGTCGCGGGTGACGCGATGAAATTCGCGCAGCATCGCCAGACGATGTTGGGCGTCTCCAATGTGATGCAGAAGACGCATACAAAAAAGGCAGTCAACGGCGGCATCGGGCAATTCGATGGCAAAAGCGGAAGACTGGAATGTGCTCACGCGCCGGGTGATTTCCGTCGGCTGCCGGGTCAGGGCAACGTCCAGCATGTGTTGGGAGTTATCCGCCGCAAGCAGCGCGCGTTCCGGCTTCTCCAGCAACATCGGCCAGAAACGCCCCGCCCCGCAAGGCAGGTCAAGCACGGTGGCAGGGTCGCCCGCGAGGTGCAGCGCCTTGCGGGCAATCTGGGTTTCCCGCCAGGTGCTCAGACGCCGCGCGACGCCCTCTTTGTGTTTGCGAAAATAATTTTCCGCGTGCGCTTCATCGTACTTGCGCGAAAAATCGAGTTCAGGAATGTGGGATGGCATCATGCGGCGCTCCAGATGGAAAGCCGTCATTCTTGGCTGGAGGCTGTCAATCCTCTGTCAAGGGAATGTGAAAGTGGTGTGAAGAGGGGCGAGAAACCAATCACCGTCATTGCGAGGAGCGTAGCGACGCGGCAATCTTGGCGACCAGAGAGATTGCCGCGTCGCTCTGCTCCTCGCTTTTGACGCGGTTTTTGGGCAAGCGATCCTTTGGGAGCGTCAGCGGCATCAAAGGCGGTTTTAAGCGAGCGTCGGGTAAGCCGCAGGCGCAACCCAACATTTAACGGCTATCAAGCACAATGGTTTTTTGTCGGGTAAGCGTCCTTTGGGAGCGACGGCGTCCTCGCCGTCGTACGATGGCGAGGACGCCATCGCTCCCAGTACGACCGTCGGGATGCGCCGCTCATCGGCTTACCCAATCTACGAGAAACCACTCACCGTCATTGCGAGGCGCGTAGCGACGCGGCAATCTTGGCGACCAGAGAGATTGCCACGTCGCTCTGCTCCTCGCTTTTGACGCGGTTTTTGGGCAAACGATCCTTTGGAAGCGTCAGCGGCATCAAAGGCAGTTTTAAGCGAGCGTTGTGTAAGCCGCAGGCGCAACCCAACATTTAACGGTTATCAAGCACAACGTTTTTTTGTCGGGTAAGCGTCCTTTGGGAGCGACGGCGTCCTCGCCGTCGTACGATGGCGAGGACGCCATCGCTCCCAGTACGACCGTCGGGATGCGCCGCTCATCGGCTTACCCAATCTACGAGAAACCACTCACCGTCATTGCGAGGAGCGTAGCGACGCGGCAATCTTGGCGACCAGAGAGATTGCCGCGTCGCTCTGCTCCTCGCTTTTGACGCGTTGCCCAGCATTCGCGGGGAGTTTAGGGTTTATCGGGGCAATCTTCGTCAAAAATCCGGGGGGATACCCATAAAAAAAAACGGCGCTGACCGCGCCGTTTTTTATGCAGGAACACCAAACTCAGGCCGCCGTGAGCGCCTTGATTTGGGCAGACAGGCGGCTCTTGTGACGAGCGGCCTTGTTCTTGTGAATGATTTTTTTGTCCGCGATGCGGTCGATGATCGACACGGACAGGGAATACACGTTTTGAGCAGCAACTTTGTCGCCGGTGGCGATCGCCTGACGCACACGCTTGATGGCGGTACGCAGGGAAGAACGCTGACTGGCATTATGAGCACGCTGCTGAACTGCTTGACGCGCGCGCTTACGGGCTTGTGCGCTATTGGCCATGAAAAATCCTGAAAATGGTGAAAAACGAAAGCGGCGATTCTACGGGTTCTCAATAAAAATCGCAAGCGAAATCATTTGAGCCTGTGGCAACCTATGGCTAATATCCAAGATCAGCAATTTTTGACGGCAAAGCCGCCAAAAATACTGACACCTGCCCTCTGATTCCTGATCCCTGAAGTGGGCGCCGTCCGATAAGCCGGGTTCTGTACGAGGGTTTCCCCTCTGGCAGCCATTCCTCTAGACCGTGCATTACTGCACGGCTCAAGCGACCTACCCGGAAGCGGCGCGGGCCACGCCTGTTGCTTCCCTATTTGGTCTTGCTTCGGATGGGGTTTGCCGTGCCAGTCCTGTCGCCAGTCCTGCGGTAGGCGCTTACCCTGCCGTTTCACCCTTGCCTGTGCGTCTTGCGACGCCATCGGCGGTCTATTCTCTGTTGCACTTTCCGTCGCCTTCGCCTTGCGGCTTATAGCGCCTGGTCGTTAACCAGCATCCCGCCCTGTGAAGCCCGGACTTTCCTCCCCCTGCCCTGTTGCCAGCGCAGGCAGCGGCTGCCTGGACGACGCCCGCTTCAAGAATCAGAAGTCCGGCAGTTTAGTGACCAATGCGCCATGCGGCAAACTATTTGTGGATTTTTACTGTCCGCTTCCTTGTCAAACCAGCAAATTCCCGCGCACAATGGCGGGCTTCACATTGCATTCCAATAGTTCTGATTCCGGTTCGCATTAGAAACGAGACGCGAAGACGAGCCGAAGACAGCGCTATTGCACGGCAAGGCGAAGTCGACAAAATATCGTTTTTAATGCGAATCGTAATGACAAGGAAATACACACATGGCTACCCTGCGCGCCTCGTTTTACACCATTGGCAATTTGATGACCGAAACCGAACTGCTCACGCTGCATTTTCTCCACTTCAAAAACGCCAGAGAAGGTCAGGACGAACGGGTTGCCGCGCAGGTCGAGCAAGCGGAAAAAACGCTGCACGCCCTGATGGATGAACTCGCGGCAATCAAACTCGGACTGGAAGACTGACGTTAATTGGTAACCCGACTGATCGTTGGTTGCAATTCGTTGTCTCAAAACTGAAGAGCGCCAGGCAAGCTGACTCATCATTTCAGCGGACGGTTTATGAAATCCTTTGCAATCGGAAGCATGGAATCCGAGACCGTCACACTCACCGTGCTTGACTATGAGCGCCCATCAGTCGGATCGTTCTACAATGACAATTGGTTGCTTTGTGAGGTCTTGGTTCGCGCGGGTGCATTTTTTGGCAAATTCCAGGCAAACTTTCTCACTTCGGAGATTGAAGACCTCTGGCAAGGTCTCAGCACATTGCATCGGACGCTACGGGGCGAATACACATTTGCCCCGCTGGAAGGTCAGCTCGTCCTGCGTGCGTCGTGTGACCATCTTGGTCACATCCACCTCTCCGGCGAAGCAGTGGATCACGTCGGCACCGGTCATCGACTCATTTTTGCGTTTGCGTTTGACCAAACCTACCTGGTCAAGTCTCTGCACGAACTGTCGGACGTGGTGCACGCCTTCCCGGTACGCGCCTGACAACCCATTCAAACCGACGCCACTGCGCGGGCAAGGCTTAATTCGGGCGTTCTCCACCTTTGCCGTCGGGGATGGTTTCGTCTTGCCGTGCAATAGCACTGTCTTCGGGCAGTCTTCGCGTCTCGCTTCTAATGCGAATCGGAATATTAATCCGGCAATCAAATACGCCGTCTGGCGCACGCCGATGGCATTTGGTAGGGCAGGGTCGAAGCGCGCCCAGACTGATGACACCCCCACGTCATTGCGAGGAGCGTAGTTGAACCCGACACTGATCCGTCAATCTGGACGCGCGATAAATCGCCAATGTCGGGTTCTTCCTGCGGCTTACCCAACCTACAGCCTGTGGCAGCATATGGCGTATTTGATTGCCGGATTAATAACACTGTGGTGGCTGTTGCTCGTGCTGGCAAGTCGGGTGGTGGAAGGCGCTGCGCTTTTGCCGTCGCTTTGCTTCGTCGAACCCCGCTGCCACCCTACGGATGTCCGCGCTACGCTTGCTTACGATGCGTCACAATGAACAGGCAATCGTCGTTGATAAACAATCGTTTACACGAAAAACCGACATCGCAGACCGAAAAAAACGCACCATCAGGCGCACGAGGCGGGCGTTGTAGACCAGTTTTGCCGTTTTGCCTCGCAGAAGCGCGCGCCGGAAGCGCAAAATGAAAACGGGTTTCAGGGAAAACCCTGAAACCCGTGCAAAAAATGGGGCGACATACCGGGTTCGAACCGGTGACACCTGGAATCACAATCCAGTACTCTACCAACTGAGCTAATGCCGCCATTGTTACTTCTGGGTGCAATTCTGGCGCGCCCGGCGAGAATCGAACTCACAACCTACGGCTTAGAAGGCCGTTGCTCTATCCAGTTGAGCTACGGGCGCCTGTATTGCCTTGCTGTTGCCTCGCCGGGGGTGCACCCTGCACAGCGTTCTGGTCGGGGTGGTGGGATTCGAACTCACGACCCTCTGCTCCCAAAGCAGATGCGCTACCAGACTGCGCTACACCCCGAGGAAGGGCGCATTCTATCTATCTGCCCCTGCCCCGTCAAGGTGAGAATGCAATTGCGACTTTTTGCAGCCCACACACATCTTCATTTCTGAACAGCATTGTTTTTTATGCGTTTTTTCATGCTTTCTTGCCAAGCCCACCCGTTTCTGATATTAAGTGCGCTTTTCGTCAATCAGACAGCGATTTCAACATGGAAGAAGACCTGCTCCAAAAACAGTTTGCCCCCTATTCTCCCAAGCCCGGCGAAGAATACATGAGCGCCGGACAACTCAAACATTTCCGTGACATTCTTGAAAACGTCAAAAAAGGTCTGGGTGAAGACATCGAACGCACGGTGCACACCATGCAGGACGAAGCGACGGTCTTTGCCGACCCGAACGACCGCGCCAGCCAGGAAACCGACATTGCCATCGAACTCAGAAACCGTGACCGCGAACGCAAGCTCATCAAGAAAATTGACGAGACGCTGGCGCGCATTGACGCCGTAGATTACGGCTACTGCGACAAGTGCGGCGTGGAAATCGGCATCAAGCGTCTGGAAGCCCGCCCCACCGCCACGCTGTGCATCGACTGCAAGACCCTGGACGAGTTAAAGGAAAAACAGATGGCGAAGTAAGCCAAAATCGGCAACGACAAAAATGGACGCCCGCAGGCGTCCATTTTTTTGTCATCAACCGCGTCCGGATTACGGTTGCGGTTCGGCAGCCGGTTGTTCCCGCGGGGCGGTCTCTTCTGCCAGAAGCGCCTTCATGGAGAGCTTCACCCTGCCCCGGTCATCCACTTCCAGCACTTTGACGCGCACGAGTTGACCTTCTTTCAGATAGTCTTCGACCTTGTTCACCCGTTCGTTGGCGATTTGGGAGATGTGCAGCAGACCGTCCTTGCCGGGCAAGAGGTTGACGAACGCGCCGAATTCGAGAATCTTTTGCACGGTGCCTTCGTAAATTTTGCCGATTTCCACTTCCGCCGTGATGAGGTCGATGCGCGCGCGCGCGTCGGCGGCGGCTTCCCCGCTGGTGGCGGCGATGGTAATCGTGCCGTCGTCGGTGATGTCGATGGTGGTGCCGGTTTCTTCGGTAAGCGCGCGGATGACCGAGCCGCCCTTGCCAATCACGTCGCGGATTTTTTCCGGGTTGATTTTGAAGGTGTAGAGACGCGGCGCGTAAGCGGACATTTCTTCACGATGCCCGGAAACCGAATTTTCCATCAACCCCAGAATGTGCATCCGGGCTTCGTTCGCCTGCGCCAGTGCGATTTTCATGATCTCTTTGGTGATGCCCTGAATCTTGATGTCCATTTGCAGCGCGGAAATGCCGCCTCGCGTGCCTGCCACCTTGAAATCCATGTCGCCCAGGTGGTCTTCGTCACCCAGAATGTCCGTCAGCACCGCGAAGCGGTTGCCTTCTTTAATCAGACCCATTGCGATGCCAGCGACATGGGATTTCAGCGGCACGCCCGCGTCCATCAGCGCCAGCGACCCGCCGCAGACGGAAGCCATCGAGGAAGAACCGTTGGATTCCGTGATTTCAGAAACCACGCGCATGGAATAAGAAAAATCTTCCGGTTTGGGCAACGCCGCCAGCAGCGCGCGCTTGGCAAGTCTGCCATGACCGATTTCGCGGCGTTTGGGCGAACCGACGCGACCGCATTCGCCCGTGGCGTAGGGCGGCATGTTGTAATGCAGCATGAAGCGGTCACGGTATTCGCCAGCGAGCGCGTCAATGATTTGCTCGTCGCGGTTGGTGCCCAGCGTGGCGATGACCAGCCCCTGGGTTTCGCCACGGGTGAACAACGCGGAACCGTGGGTGCGCGGCAAAACGCCCGTGCGGATGGAGATGGGACGCACGGTGCGGGTATCGCGCCCGTCGATGCGGGGCGCGCCCGCGAGGATGCGACCGCGCACAATGGCGGCTTCGAGATTGAAAAAGAGATCCGCCACCGCGCCTTCGTCGGCGGCATTTTCGCCTTCGCACAGGGCAGCGATGGCTTCCGCCTTGATTTCTTTCAACTTCTGGCTACGTTCCTGCTTCACGGTGATGTTGAAGGCTTCTTCCACCTTTGCCTTGGCGACGGCTTCCAGACGGGCAATCAGCGCCTCATTTTTGGGGGGCACCTGCCAATCCCATTCCGGCTTGCCGCCCTCTTCCACCAGCTCATTGATGGCGTTGATGGCAGCCTGCGATTGATCGTGACCGAACACCACAGCGCCCAGCATGATTTCTTCGGAAAGCTCCTTCGCTTCGGATTCCACCATCAGCACGGCGGATTCCGTACCCGCCACGACCAGATCAAGCTGGCTTTCCTTCAACTGGGAGAGGGTCGGGCAAAGCACGTATTGACCATTGATGTATCCCACACGCGCCGCGCCGATGGGGCCGTTGAAGGGTACGCCGGAAATCGCCAGCGCGGCGGAAGCGCCAATCAGGGCGGGAATGTCGGCGTCGACTTCCGGGTTTAACGACAGCACCGTCGCCACAATCTGCACTTCGTTATAAAACCCGTCGGGAAACAGCGGGCGAATGGGACGGTCAATCAGACGGGAAGTCAGCGTTTCCTTCTCTGAAGGACGCCCTTCACGCTTGAAAAAGCCACCGGGAATGCGACCGGCGGCATAGAATTTTTCTTGATAATCAACGGTCAGGGGGAAAAAATCCTGACCCGGCTTGGCGTCTTTCGCGGCAACCACCGTCACCAGCACCACGGTTTCATCCATGCTCACCAACACCGCGCCGGAGGCTTGACGGGCAATCTCCCCGGTTTCCAGAGTCACTTGATGGTCGCCGTAGGCGAACGTTTTTTTCACGACATTAAACATAGTTTGCTTTCCTCTTTTCTCAACTCAACAATTTCCGCCACATTGGCGCGGCGCATTTTACACCGCCGCAGAAACAAAAAGAGAGGACTGCCGTCAAAGCAGACCTCTCCTTGCACACTACAACGGACAACGGCAAACGCCGCAGCCAGTCAGCATTACTTGCGCAGACCCAGACGTTCAATCACGCTACGATAGCTGTTCAGGTCTTTACCCTTCAGATAATCCAGCAGCTTGCGGCGCTGGCTCACCATACGCAACAGACCGCGACGGGAGTGGTGATCTTTCTTGTGTTCCTTGAAGTGCCCCGTCAGCCCGTTGATACGGGCGGTCAAGAGCGCGATTTGCACTTCAGAAGACCCTGTGTCGCCCTTGGCGCGCTGGAAATCGGCGACAACTTGCGCCTTTTGTTCGGTCGTAACAGACATTTCAAACTCTCTTTCAAAAAAACGACGCCGCCCCGGTTTGATAGAGCAGACGCCAGACCATGAACCCGAAAACAACAGGTTTTCGGCGAAAATTCCAACGCAACGAGCGAAGGAAGGGCAGGATTTTAGCAGAATGGGGGGAAGAAGGGAAACAGAACAACGGCAGAGTGACAGAATCAGGGCAATCGCCTGAATTTTTCTGTCATCGCTTGACGCAAGGTTGAAATGTTGAAAGGCAGGGCGGCATCGAAGAACGCGCCGTTGGTACACTGCGTACGGTATCGTAGATCCCGCCCTTGAGCCGCCTGCCGCCATAGTGGGGGGAGCATCCTGCTCCCCCCATACCAAACCACGAACCGCCCCTACCTGACGTTAAAATCGATACCGCGCTTGCCGCCATACCCCTGCACCCCGAAATCCAGTTTCGTAGGTCGGGCACGCTTCATGTGCCCGGCATCAGGGATCAGAGGTCAGGTGACAGTCATCAGGGGCGGCTTTGCCGCCATAGGGCACGGCACGCCGTGCCCCTACAGGTGATCCGCCCATTCCCCGTAGGGGCACGGCGTGCCGTGCCCTGATGTGCCGTGCCCCGGTGTGCCGTGTCCGAATGTTTGCTGCCAGGTTCGCCGGCGCTCCCAGGTTCAAAACCGATACCGCGCCCGCACACTTCCCGTCACCCCTTCGCGTTTGCCCGCGTAGCCTTGCACGCCCACATCCAGCGACCAGCCTTGTTGGTTTGCGGCGGTGGGGG